>JBMFUH010000297.1:0-7637 GCA_049966735.1 Isosphaeraceae bacterium | reverse complement strand
GCTGGCCGCCCAGCGCGCGGCGGATCGGAGCATAGATGGCATAACCCCCCACCGAACCGACCAGTCCCATGTTCAAAAAGTTCGCCCCCAGCGCCGTCAAGCCGCCGTCACCGAAAAGGAAACATTGAACGAGGAGTACGGCCCCGATGACCACGGCCCCTGCCCAAGGGCCCAGCAAAAGCGCCGCCAGCACGCCCCCCAGCAAGTGTCCCGACACCCCCGGCCCGACCGGGAAATTCACCATCTGCGCGGCGAAGACGAACGCCGCCATCATGCCCATCAGTGGCGTGGTCCGCTCCTTGAGCCGACGCTCCGCGGCCCCGAGCGCATAGATGAAACCCGCCGCGCCCAGGGCGCCCGTGACCATTGCCACCTGAGGATCGAGAACGGCGTCCGGAATATGCATCGGTGGGTTCTCAAGATATCGGCCAACCGCCCTACAGCCCCGCGCCAATGTCCCGATGATAATACCCGTATGCCGTTTGGTCAAAAACTTCATACTGAAATTCCCTCTAATGCAGCGGACGCTCCAGATTGCATGGTTTTCCCTGGCACTTGACTGACCCCGTTTCGGCTGATCCGATGAACGTTTGCGTCGAACCCACGGGAAACCCTATGGCTCGAAGACAACCCCGGTCGTGGACTGCGCGGGGGAAATGAGGTCGGAATCATGGCCATGCGAAGTCGCTTTTCAGGCCCCGCGCTTGCCTTGGCGGTGCTGATCCTTGCCGCGGGCGCGGATGGGCCTCGAGGACGTGAGAGTTTCTCGGATCCGGAGGACGGAAAGACAAACGGACCGGAGGCTGGCGTGCCTTCCGTGGACCTGCGTCCTGATTTCCAGGAGAAACATCTGGAGGCTCGCTCTCAAGGCGGGCGCGGGACGTGCTCGGCCTTCGCGATGACGGGAGCGATCGAATACGCCGTCAGCAAGGCGCGGCCCTCGGCAAAGCCGCTCCGCCTGAGCGTCGAGTTCCTGAACTGGGCATCGAACCAGGCGACCGGCACGGCCGTCGACGGCGGCTTCTTCACGGATCTCTGGAAAGGCATGCTCCGCCACGGGATCTGTCCGGAAGAGGACATGCCCTACGCGAATCAGTTCAGCCCCTCAGCCAGGCCCAGCCAGACGGCCATCGAGCACGCCAGGCCGATCAGGAACCTGGGTTTGCGCATCCACTGGATCAAGGAATGGAACCCGAAGAAGGGCCTGAGCGACGGTCAGCTTAGCGAGATCAAGCGGACGCTCCGGAACGGCTGGCCGGTCTGCGGCGGCTTCCTCTGGCCGAAGCGAGCCCGCTGGGAGCAGAACATCCTTCAGATGTGCCCACGCGTGGAGGTCTTCGACGGCCACAGCGTGCTCCTGGTGGGCTATCGAGATGATCCGTCCCTCCCCGGGGGCGGCGTGTTTCTGATCCGCAACTCCGGCGGCTCCAGCCGCGACGGCCTGCTCTCTTATGAGTACGTGAAGGCATACATGAACGACGCGGCATGGGTTGATGGTGGTCCCGGTCACACCGGGCAGATGACCCAGCTCCCCTCGCACGATCTGCTGAGCGGTCTCCTGTCACCGCCCAGGGGACGCAGCCGGCGGATCTCCAGCAACCAGCAGCCCCGCTGGCACGACGACAATCTCGACATGACCTGGCTGGAACCGGGGCAAGTCCTGGAGCTGCCCAGGCTCGATGGCCCGGGCTTGATCACGCACATCTGGTTCACCAGTCACGCCGGCTGGGTGAACGAGCTGAACGCCCTTTCGATCCGGATCTACTGGGATGATCGCCAGAAGCCCGGCGTCGAGGCCCCGCTAGGCGACTTCTTCGCCGTCGGGCAAGGAAAGCCGGCGGTCGTGGAGAGCGTCCCCGTGCAGGTGTCGTCCACGGGCGCGCTGACCTGCTTCTGGCGCATGCCGTTCGCCCGGTCGGCCCGGATCGTCATCCGCAACGACCATCCCGACCGGGGAGCAGGGCTCTACTGGCAGGTGGACTGGACCAAGCTCGACGCGTTGCCGGCCGAGACGCCCTACTTCCACGCCCGGTATCGTCAGGACCATCCCGCGCCAGCCGGCCGCGACTACCTGATCGCCGACCTGGCCGGCCGGGGGCGGTACATCGGCACGGTGTTGTCGGTCACCCTCGCCCAGGACGGCTGGTTCGGCGAAGGGGACGATTTCTTCTACGTCGACGGCGAGAAAGTTCCCAGCCTCCAGGGGACCGGCAGCGAGGATTATTTCAATGATGCCTGGGGCTTCCGTCCCCGCACGGGCCACTGGTTCGGCCAGCCGCGCTGGCAGGGAGACCGGGCGGGCGACAGCGGCGTCTGCTACCGCTGGCATGTCCTCGACCCGATCGATTTCCAGAAGTCACTCCAGGTGGCGATCGAGCACAAGGGCAACTACGAGAACGACCTGGACGGCTTCTACCTCGAACGGCCCGATTTCCTGAGCAGCGTGGCCTTCTGGTACCAGACCGGCGAGCCGAAACGGGCTGAGCCGTTGCCTCCCTGGCCAAAGCGGCGCGTCCCCTGGCAGCAACAGCTTCTGGTCCGGTCGTTCCGGCAGGCTCAGGTGTCGAGGAAGGAGCTCGTCAAGCCGACCGTCCAGGCGCAGGGGCTCTTCGGCGCCCGGCCGGTCCTGTACTGGGGAAACGGCGATCCAGGTGCAAGGCTGACAGTGCCCTTCTCGGTCGCGGAGGACGGGCGTCACGCCGTGCGGCTGACCGCGCTTCAGGGACCGCAATTCGGCCGGTACGAGATCGCGATCGACGGCCACTACGAGAGCACCGTGGACTTTCACTCCGAGCGG
This sequence comes from Isosphaeraceae bacterium, assembly GCA_049966735.1. Taxonomy (GTDB): domain Bacteria; phylum Planctomycetota; class Planctomycetia; order Isosphaerales; family Isosphaeraceae; genus Aquisphaera. The sequence continues at coordinate 4,840 of JBMFUH010000297.1, read as the reverse complement.
GAAGACGAACTCGACTTTCCGGTCTGCACCCGACAGCTATCGCGTGGAAACCACGAACTGACGTTCGCGGCCTGTTCTGTCTCCACGACCGATCTCACGCCCGCGAGACCGATGGCCGTCGAGGCGTTGCGGATGCTCAAGCTCCCGCCGGCCGCGACCCGCCCGGTGAAGAACCACAACGAGGCCCATTTCATCCGGCTGGGGATCGGCCGGTCACTCTACGCTTACCGGTTGGCCTACGGCGAACTGCCCGGCTCGCTCGAGAAGGCCGTCGAGTCGGGCATCATGCCCCCTCGCTAACTCAAGGACGAGAATGGCCGACTACTCAAGTCCTGGCGCGAGGGAGACGATCTGACGGTGGAAAGCCCCATGCCCGGCGGCTGGAAACATCGCTGGCGGGGGCTTGATCCCAGACGCTGAGTCCGCGCGGAACGTCGCGGCCTGTCATGAATCGGGCGGGATCGACGCTCGGGACTCAGTGACTCGCCGCCACCCGAGCCTGGTTGCATTCGGGCATGTTCCGCACCCCGAAGGCGAACTTGTCGTCGATCTGGCCGCGCGCGTTTTCGTAGAAGAGTTTCTCGATCTCGTCGCTCCGGTCTCGCTTGAGCGCCATCCGGGCCGACTGATACGCGGGAAGGTTGGGCAAGGGAACCGCGGTCCGAGCCGTGGGGGTCGCTTGCCAGACCTCAACCCCTTGAAACCGGAGTACCAGGTGCGCATCGATCCGGGTGAGCCGATTCTGTGTGGACATGTAGTTGCCCTCGAGCCTCTCGTTCAGCTCCACGGCCAGCCGAAAGGGAGCCGCCGCCCACCGGTCTTTCCACGGAGATGTCTCGCTTCGGGGCACATATCCTCTGGCTTTCAGATTCTTGACCAGCTCGGGAACCATGCTTGCATTGTAGGCCGTGATCGATCCTGCCAGAAGCTGACCGCGAATGGGGTCGACCACGATGCCGCTCTGGGCGATGATCCGGGTCACCAGGCCTTCGAACTGGGTTTGAAGTGGTTTCCGGAGGTCTGGCGGCATGTGGGCAAGGAGCTTGGTCGCGGCCTCACATGTCTCGAAGGCCACCACCGGCTTGCCAGATTCGAACAGGCGCGATGCCTCCCTTCCATCCGTTTCCAGCGCGCTTTTGAGGTTCCGGAGGAACGTTTCTGAAGCCGGTTGCTTGAGTGGTTCGAGGTCAGGATCGGCCGAGATCCGGGACTCGATGTTGAGCCACTCTCCCAGTGGAAAGGGATGCACCACGCCCTGTTCGAGCTTGTCCAGGACGGCCTGAGCCTCGCGTCTTGCCAGGACCTGCCTCTTCTCCTTCAACACCGTCAGGTCGTCGGGTTTCAGCGCCCGCGTTTGCGAGCAGAGGTTAATGGCGGTGTCCAGGTCGATGAGGGCCTGCCCCAACTGTCCCTCTCCTTCATGACGCTGCGACAAGGCAACGAGATCATGAATGGATTTTGCCTCGGCTTGCTGCTGATAAGAGTGCAGAAACCGAAAGGCCGCAAGGACGACGACCAGTGCCCCGACCACACCCACCGCAGTCCAGGCCCAGATGACCCACCAAGGACGACCGAACCGCCGCCGTCGCAAGTTGGTCGACTCAACTCGAGGCAGGTAGGGAACTTCCAGCAGCCGATGGCAGAATCCGCAGCGCACCTGACGCCCGGGGGCGAGCCCGCGCACCTCGACATTCGTGCCACATTCCGGACAGGCGAACGCCTCGTCCATGGTCGGCAACCCTCGTGATCAATTGACCAGTCGCGACTGGTGGGGCAGGATCTCACAAGCCCGCTTGAGTCCATCGATCAGATGACGGCGGCATCGCGCGGATCCTCAACTCCCGGCCTGTCATGATAACCGGAAGAGGTCCTGCGTGGGAGACCGGGGCAGGGGAGGGACTCAAGACTTAGCGAAGGTCTGCGAGCGAGGATGCTAGGCCTGATCCGTGCAGTGATTCATGAGCCAGGTGTCAACGTCGCCCAGCATCTGGCTATTGAGACGATGCGTGGAGGGGTACGACTGGAACGCGACCCGCAATCCGCCGGCACGCAGGGTCGCGACATCGCGACGGGCTCGCGAGAGCGGATGCCTGGAGTTCCAGGCGCCATGGACCACGAGAATGGGCAAATCCCTGCATGCCTTCACACGCGCTAGTGGGCGGAAGCCGATCGGCAGCCAGCCGTTGACCGCGACGATGCCGGCAAACCGTTCGGGAAAGGAAAGACCCAGGCGATACGCCACGGCCGCTCCCTCGCCGCAGCCGACCAGAAAGATCCTTTCGGAATGGATGTGCAGCAGGCTGCGCGTCTTGCGGATGGCCGTGAACACGCCTTCTTCAAGTCGGTCCATGTCATCGGGTTCGGGATCGAACAGGGCGCGGCGGACGATCTCGACGTCACAGGGACGGGGACTCTGGCGAAAGCCTCCGCGATCGCTTGCGTCGAATTCCGCGCCCCAGCCGAACCCCACCAGCCGGTCTCGCTTGATCACCGGCTCGGGACCTCGCAGACCCAGGCCGACATAGTTTCTCCAACTCAATGCAGGCATGGCCCGAACCAGTTGATCTTCATCGCCACCTCGGGCATGCAGGAGAACCAGGAGAGGATAGGCATAGTTCGGCTCGTACTGGCGGGGAATGAACCGTGTTTCCACCAGCAAGCTGGACGGCGCGGCCACTCTGGAGGTGGGGGCATTCAGCCGGTCGTTGGACATCCTCAGAAACCTCCCTTGTCGACGCTTCGGGGGGGTTAGTCAAACTCGAACGATTGTGGCGTCGATCCGGACCCCGTTGCTTGACTGTCTGACGTCACGGCCCAGAGCAGTTTCGCAAAGCATAGCCACGATCTTGCCACCCTTCAATAAACCGCCCAGTTATTTCCAATTTTGTCTCAAGTTTCCGGGAATGCGATCCGAATACGCGCCGAATTCCCGGAAGTTGCTTGGATTATGTGGGTTGATTGCGATCCGAAAACTGGGCGCTTTAGGCCGTGCGTGATATGAGTTGCCAGTTGTCAGTGGCCAGTTGACAGCTTGCAACTGCTCAGACATATTTCTTGATCAGGCTATTCACTTGCTTGGGAAAGATGGACAGTTCGTGGATGATGCTGTTCGGCTTGCTCGGGGGACGTCGGTAAAACCGGGTGATCCCTCCGCGCCTGTGGACGACGACCGGAGTGATGGCCTTCACCGGTATCACGGGCGCCTGGACGGTCAGGAGCTGAGCCGGGTAGGGGTACGTGGGGACGGTGGTGGTCCCGTCACTGCCCAGGAGGCGGAGCACCACCGGGCCCGACGTCGCCTCGTTGTTGTTATAGAACGACTCGTTGACCGTGTGGCCCGGATCGACAACCACGGCGATCTTTCCGGTTCCGACGCTGGAGATCAACACACCGGCGGGCAACCGAACCGGTAGCTGGAAGGTCTGGGTCAGGTTTTCCCCACCACCCGCGGCCAGGTTCGCGACGGTCGTCTGGCCCAGGAAGATCCCGTGACTGAGGTTGCCGCTGGCGCCGACGAGCACGAAATCGACACGGAAGGGACCCGAGTCCGCCGCTCCCTGATTGACGATCCCGGCGGTAACCTGCACGTTTTGACCCCAGTGCAGCAAGGTTGACGATGTCTTCACGGCGCCAACGGCCAGGTCGGGCAGGTTGCCGAGGGTCGGGAGGGTCGTGCCATTGGCCACGACGATACCCACGGGCGACTGGTCGACTCCCACGCCGCCGGTGGCGAAATGCGGGTAGACGGCATTGGTGATGTAACCATCGTCCGGCAAGATGGAGAGAGTAAAGGCGCTCTGACCGGCGAGCAGGACCGGAGGCGTCGCCGGCAGCTTGATCGTCTGATCCACGTTCACTTGCATCCAGGCGGGGATAGGCGGCACGGCGATGGTGCCGATGACCACGTCGGACGATCCTCCCTGGGCAACCCCGGCAGGCGTCAGAACCACTTCCGCCTGGGTCGCCGGCGCATCGCCATAGCCCTGATTGGCAATCTGGGCCGTCACGGTCAACGAGCCTCCCCACACGGGATTGGTGGAGATGATGCCCATCGACTTCATGACCAGGTTGGCCGGTTGCGCCGGGGTGATCTGAACGGCCGACTCGTCGTACCCTGGACCCAGCCCGGACTGGTTGTGGTAATTGCTCTCGGGCACCACGCGCTCGGGATCAATCTTCAGGTTGATATGGACCTCGCCATTGTAACTCATCCCCGACAGCGGCGACGACGGCAGCTTGACGGTCGTGGAAAACGGCACCGACTGGCCGGGAGCAAGGCCCGCGGGGAGGGTCACTTCGCCCAGGAGGACGGACGTCGGGCCGATCTTCACGTTGTGCGACGCATAGATTCCCACGTTGAAGGGCGTCGTGACCGTGGCCGAACCTTGGTTGGTGACGACTCCCGAGGCCGTGATCGGCTGTCCCCAGTCGGCATTGGTGGTGGTGACGAACGAGGAACCGACCAGGTCGGGCAGAGTCAGTGTCGCGGCCGAAAGCAGTTCACGTCCCTCCAGAGGCTCGAACTTCAGGATGATTGGCCCGCGCCCCCAGGCGCGACGCCGTCCTGCGGACCTGCGGTCGTGGGACGACATGTTGACTCTCCTCCTTGAGAACGGAGAAACGCGCCCGCGATCGTTGGGAGCGAGCATCGACCTGTTTTTCAGCCGACATGCTGGCCTGCTGGCCTCCCAAGCCGAACGCGCAAGTATCGACCCGTCCATGGGCGAGCGGTTAACCTACTGGCATCCGTCAAGAACGTCAAGGCCGTTCGAATCCGACGGGGCGGATTGGGTGTAAGACGCGGTTCGCGCCGGCCGAGGCTGGTGGTAGCATGTCAAGC
>JBMFUH010000296.1:0-7646 GCA_049966735.1 Isosphaeraceae bacterium | reverse complement strand
GCAGTCCTGGTCGAGACAAGCCAGGTGACGTCGGAGGTTCGTCTTCAGGCGGCCGAAAGCAACGCGCGGTGGGACACGCGATGCGCGGATCAGGCGCGGCACAACTTGTCCACCTCGTGCCACGTGGATCACCGACGCGGAACAGACGACAGGGGACTCGCACCGTTCGAAAACTTCGCACGATCGGCCTTGCATGACGACGCATCATGGCACATAATTACTGAACAAAAAACCAGAGACTCATGGATCATCGAGAAAGGACGAATCGGTCGATGATCACGCACATACGGGGCACTCTTGGAGCGGTCGGGGACGAATCGCTGACACTGATCGTCGAGCCGCTGGAGATCGAGATCCTGATTCCCGAGCACACCCGCCGCCAGGTCCAGAACAAGCTTGGCGAGCCGATCGCGCTCTACACCTCCTTCTACATCGAGGGGAACCAGATGACGGGGCGGATGGTTCCCCGACTGATCGGCTTCCTCACGCCCATCGATCGCGAGTTCTTCGACACCTTCTGCTCGGTCGACGGAGTCGGCGTGCGCAAGGCGCTGCGGGCCATGGTTCAGCCAGTCCGCGACCTGGCCCGGGCCATTGAAGACCAGGACGTCAAGATGCTGGCGACCTACCCCGGCATCGGCGAGGCCCTGGCCGAACGGATCGTCGCCAAGCTCCGCCGCAAGGTCGGCAAATTTGCCCTGATCATCAGCGGCGAAACCACTGCCAGCGGACATACGCAAGCAAATGGCGCACCGGCGGCCGCCGAGCCGGACGTCATCCGCGACACCTACGCCGCGCTGCTCTCGGTCGGCCACACCGAGAGCCAGGCTCGCCAGGCCATCGACCGCGTGCTCAGCGCGGGCAAGAAGAAGTTCAAGTCCGTGGCCGACATGATCGAAGCAATCTACCAGCAGACAAGGGAATAGTGGCGCGTGGGGAGTGAGCAGTAGGCGAGGGAGACAATGAGAGAACCAATCATCAAGGGAAAACCTGACGAGGGTGACAAGAACGCTGGACCGGCTCATGAGGCGTCCCGTCAGGCTCGCGTGATTGATCCGGTCGATGAGAAGCTTCGACCGCAACGGCTGAGCGAGATCGTCGGTCAGCGGGCAGTCGCTGAACGGCTGGCGATCGCCCTGCTGGCCGCACGCAAGCGCGGGGAACCGCTGCCCCACATCCTCTTCGACGGCCCACCCGGGCTGGGTAAGACCACCTTCGCCACGGTGCTGCACAACGAGCTCGGGGTCGAGCTGAACCTGACCAGCGGCGCGGCGCTCGACAAGAAGATGGACGTCATGCCCTACCTCACCAATGCCACCGAAGGCTCCATTCTCTTCATCGACGAGATCCACCGCATGCCCAAGGCCGTCGAGGAATTCATCTATCCCGTCATGGAGGATTTCCGGGTCGACGTCGTGCTGGGCGAGGGGATGTCGGCCCGGACGATCAACCTGCCGCTCAAGAAGTTCACGATCATCGGGGCCACCACCCGCAGCGGCATGCTCTCCGGTCCGCTCCGCGAGCGGTTCCACATGCACGAGCATCTCGAGTTCTACGATGTGGACGACCTCGCCCAGATTATCGCCACCAACGCCGCGAAGCTGCGCACGACCATCTCGCCCGAGGCCGCCTGGGAACTGGCGGGCCGCTGCCGCGGGACCCCGCGGATCGCCAACGCCCGCCTGCGCTGGGTCCGCGATTACGCCGTCGCTCGCAGCGATGGAGATGTGTCGCTCGCGCTCGCTCGCGATGCGCTCGACATGCAGGAGATCGACTCGGAAGGGCTAGACAAGCAAGACAGGCGCTACCTGGACACGTTGATCCGGGTCTTCAAAGGAGGACCGACGGGCGTCGAAGCCCTGGCGGCAACGATGAACGTCTCGGTCGATACCCTGCGCGACGAGGTCGAACCGTACCTCCTCCGCCGCGAGTTCGTCGTCCGCACCCCGCGCGGCCGCCAGGCCTGCTCCTTCGCCTATCGCCACCTCGGCCTGACCGAACCGCTCATCGATCGCGAGTTGCCCATCGTGGAACAGCAGCGGAGGCTGTTTGACTGAGTGAGCTCGGGGGCCCTCACCCGGACTTCGGCCATCCCGTCCCGCGTCGCGGGCGAGCGTTCAAACCTTCTCCCGTTGGCAGAAGGTGCCGCGTAGCGGCGGATGAGGGGTTGCGCGGGGATGAAGCGAAACCAAGGAGTCGCGGGCCGAGAGCTTCGGCTCGGGCTCGCCGCGATAGATGAAGTGCTCGTAGCCGGGCCCGTCATAGGCGCGATGGAGCGCCTCCTGGAGGTCGACCTGGGCGGACGAGTCCGGCGACCGCAAGGGAACAGGGATGATCGGTAACCGGTCACGAAGACCGATTGGCCAGAAGTCGGCGACCCTGCGCTTCTCGGCCCGGCTGACCATCACCGAACCTGCCTCATCCGCCGGGCTTCAAGGGGTTGTCCCCCTTCCGCGCCGCCCCCGCATGGTCGGCCCCACTGCCCCGCTTGAAGATCATCAGCACCCGGTAATCGGACCTCCACGTGCTGAGCTCCTTGGGAATGGGCTCGCCGAACTTCAGTACGACTCTTTCTGAGACTTCTCGCCCAACACCGCCGCTTGCGAGCGCCGCTCAATGCGTACGGACGAGCGTGTTTCAGGTAGGACGGACATTCTTGTCCGTCGCATCGGGGCCCCGGTTCGCGATGGTCGGACAGGAATGTCCGACCTACGTCGCGAACCGTCCCTGCAAGCCGTTGGCCACATTGGTACAAGAGAAATACAGTGGTGTTGGGCGAGAACTGTCGAGATTTCCTTTCAGTTTTCTGCCGCATGAGCTCGAAAGCCAGGGGAGACCGTTCAACACGCTCAACCCGTCCACGGCCTCGCCGCCCGGACCAGGCGATCGCGAATGGTCCGCCACTCCGGCTCGTCGGGGGGCATCACGATGACAATTATGTCCAGGTTGAGCGTGTCGCAGTCGTGCAGCGTCTCGTAGAGCTTCTGGCTGGCGGATTCGGGATCGCCCAGCCTGACGACGTGAAGTCCGAAGGGAAGCTCGGGAAGGGTTGATGATCCGATCACAATCACCGCGGCGTTCCTCGGCCAGGAAATCGTCGCGAGTTGCTCGGCCGAGTCGACACGCAGTGTCGGCGTGCGCGGGGCGTAGTGCACGCGGAGCATCCCCGGACTGGCTAGACTTTCGGAACCAGGTTCGGCGATCTCCTGCTCGGCGAACTCGATCGGGGTCCGTCCCCCCAGGCACCGGGAGATCTCTGCCGGTCCGATCGGTCCCGGCCGGAGGATGCGGAGAGGAAGGCTCGTCAGGTCGAGCACCGTCGACTCCAGGCCCATTGTCGTCGGGCCGCTGTCGAGGATCAGGTCGATCCGGCCACCTAAGTCGGCCAGGACATGCTCGGCCCGCGTGGGAGAGAGCCGGTTCGAGCGATTGGCGCTCGGAGCGGCGAGAGGCTGGCCCAGGTGCTCGATGAGGCCGCGCGCCACAGGTGGTTGCGGAACCCGCAACGCCACGGTCTCGCGGCCGCCGGTGACCACATCCGGGATGATCGCCGAGCGAGGCAGCACGAGCGTCAGTGGACCTGGCCAGAATTTACCAGCAAGCCGATCGGCGACCCTGGGCCAGTTGGACGTGACCAGCCGGGCCTGGGCGATGCCATTCACGTGGACTATCAACGGGTTGAACGAGGGCCGGCCCTTGGCCTCGAAGATTCTGGAGACGGCGGACGGATTGGTCGCCAAGGCACCCAGGCCATAGACCGTCTCGGTCGCGAAGGCCACAAGACCGCCGCGGGCCAGCACAGAAGCCGCTTCCGCCAGGGTTTCGGCAGAGGGACTTTCGGGATCGACCTGGAGCACTCGGGTCTTCACCAGGCGTTTGTGGCCTTTCAATCAATCTGCTTGCGGGCTGAGAGGTCGGGCGGTCCCTCACCGCGGGCCTGATAGTCTTTCTTCAAACCCTCGTAATCGCTGACCCGACGATCGTAGAGCCGGCGGAGCGGGCGCGGGGCGTTGCGAGCCAGGGCGTAGGCGGTCAAGAGGGGCAGGGCAATCGTGGAATCGGTGTAGCAGGTGATGCTGTCGGGCAGACTGTCGGGATCGACCTTGCCCCAGGTCATCGCCTCGCTGGCCGTCGCGCCGGAGAGTCCGCCGGTGTCGGGGCGGGCGTCCGTGACCTGGAGGAAATAGTCGTGGCCAGATTCGGCCAGGCCGAGAACTTCCTGGATTTGCGGCTCGGTTTGAAGGATGAAGTTCTTGGGGCTGCCCCCTCCCAGGATCAAGACGCCCGACTTGCCACCATCCTTTTTGGCGTTGTAGACGATCGCCGCGGTCTCGTTGACGTCGCGGAGGGTGTCGATCCGCAGCTTGCTCCCCTGCAAGCTGAGCGCGGCAAGGTTCATGCCGATCGAGCTGTCGCCGGGGCTGGACGTGTAGACCGGCACGGCCGCCTCGTAGGCCGCGGCCAGCAAACTGTGGGCAGGCCGGCCCAGGGTCTTGGCGCGGGCGTAGAGGTAACGGCCCACCTCGTGATGAAACTCGGCGGTGCCCATGCTCCGTCCAAAGCTCTCGTCCTGGATCAGCTCGCGATAGAAGGCGTCGGTGTCCAGCAGGGTCTTGTACTCGAAGACGATGTCATAGATGCGGATCACATCGTTCTGCCGCAACTTGTAGTCATCAAGGTTGGGTCGACTTTGGTGCAGCGGCAGGTCGAGCGCGTAGTGCGTGTCGTGATAGAGATTGGCGCCGGTGGAGACGATCCAGTCGACGAAACCGGCATGGATGAGCGGGATCAGACAGCTCATCCCCAGCCCGGCCGGCGTGAGCGCGCCGGAGATGGTCAGCCCGACGGTGCAGTCGGGCTGGAGAAGCTTGCGGGTGAAGACCCGGCAGAGCTCACGGAGCCGGCCCCCGTTGAAGCTGAGGAAGGCGTGGTCGATGAGGTCGGCCGCCGTCTCGCGGCCGGTGACGGCGGGCGGGGCAATCCGGTGCAGGCTGATGCTGTCGAGAAAACCCATTGCTGATCGACCTGAAAGAAAAGGTTTGCTGGGCGGTCGGTTCGAGTGCCCGTTGCGCCGTTAGGCCAGCAGGATGGCCGCGGCGACCACCGTGGTCCAGAGACCGTCCTTGTGGCCGATGGCAGTCTGGGTGACTTCCTTGGTCTTGAAGATCACGTCGGCGATCTTCCAGATCTCCCGCTTCTCATCCCAGGAGCTATTGGGATTGAACTCAACACCCAGGACGGTGGCGAGCATCTCGGCGGCCAGGTCCTCCGCATAATCGGCCGCTGTCTTGGCGGTCTGGCCGTAGGCATGATGCTCGGAGAGGTAGCCGAACGTTTCGCGATCACGGGGAATCGCCACGCCCACGCTGGCTGCCACCAGCCGGTTGGGCTCGGCCGTGGCGCACTCGCTCATGACTACGTGGACGATCTGGCCCGGCTCAAGCTGCTTGAGCCCTTGCTCGATCGAGATCTCCTTGCACCGCGGCGGGAAGATGCTCGAGACCCGCACCAGGTTGTAGCAGGCGATCCGCGCGTCGCGGAGGGCCAACTCGAAACTCGTCAGTTTCTCGCGGTGGGTCCCCACCCCTTTGGTGAAGAATACCTTGGTAGGTACATACATCTGTTGACTGACTTCTCCCGGGCCGGTTGATCCGAAAGGATCAAGCCGGAAAAGGCGCCTCATGAGTTCGTTCGCGGCGCGCCGCCGTGGCGCGGGACATTGAACGCAGGTAATGAATTATGATGGCGACGTGCCATCGCATCAAGCCCTTCCGTCATGAAAGCGCGAAGAGGACGCCAAGGGGAAGAGGGGCGAACGCACAAGAACGCCGGCCCGTTGTTTGCATGAACAGGGAAATAACCCGACGACGGAACCGAATCAACTGATATGGTCACCCACGGGAATTCCAGTCTCCGGCGCGGCCCACGCGTTTGCTCCGTGGTTCGGCGCGGGCTCAGCTCGCCGGCCGTTGATGTCCCAGGAGAACCGACGTCATGATGTCTGTGATTGCTCTCTCGTCCGACGTGTCCGGCTTCGCGGTGGGCTGGGGCACCCTTTCTCTGATCAATGCTGGCCTGGCCCAGTCCAAGAATCACAGCGGGCTCTTGTGGTGGCTGGTGTCGTTGTTCCTGGGACCGGTCGCAACGTTTCTCATCGTGGCTCTCCTCAGCAAGGAGGAGCCAGACCGCTATGCAGGCTGAACGGGCTCTTGACGATCGGCCCGGGAGCTGCCTTCCACCGCCATTGACAACCTTGGTCGACCGTTCCAGAATACCTTCGTAATAGTAAAGAAACCCGTGGAGTTCGTCGCGGATGCCGATCTACGAATACCATTGCGAGCCCTGTGACCACACCTTCGAGACCCTGATCCGCCGTGAGGGCGATGTCGCTCGCTGTCCCCGATGCGGCAACATCGATGTGGCCAAGCAGTTCAGCGTGCCGGCTGCCGCCCAGTCTCATTCGAGCCGCTCCAGCCTGCCGGTCTGCGGCAGTGGAGATTGTCCGAGCTTCGGCTGCTGCCGTCCCGAGTGCGGCTCGGGATCGTGCGCGCTGGAGTGATTGAAATCGGCTAGAGCGGTTTGCAGTCGGCTTGCGCACTCATTGAATATCGTAGGGTCCGCTGTGCGGACCAATTGCTCTGGCCGTCGGTCCGCACAGCGGACCCTACGGTGAGCGATCGACCCGAAAACCGCTCTAGAATCAGGTCAGTCGAACCACCACTCCCGTCGCCGATGGAGACGGATCATGAGCACAGCCGTCGCGACCGAGACACGCCGCTACACGCCGGAAGACCTGCTGGCCATGCCCGATGGCAAGAGCTACGAGTTGGTCCGCGGCCGACTGGTGGAGCGAAACATGGGCGCCGAATCGAGTGAAGTTGGTGGAAACCTCCTTACCCTGCTTCATCTGTTCTGCCGTGAGCACCGACTGGGGATTGTGTGGGGAGCCGACAACGGCTACCAGTGCTTCCTTCACGCCCCCGGCCTGGTCCGCAAGCCCGATGTCTCGTTCATCCGTCGAGGACGTTTGCCTGGCGACGTTTCGCCTGAGGGCTGGGTCAAGATTCCTCCGGACCTGGCCGTCGAGGTGGTCTCGCCGGGCGACTCCGCGGAGAAACTCGAGGAAAAACTGGATGACTTCAAGAAAGCCGGTGTGCCGTTGATCTGGGTGATCTATCCCAAACTGCGCAAGGCGAGAGTCATCCGCCCGGATGGCCCATCCGCCGAGCTGGGAGAGGACGACGTTCTCTCGGGCGAGGACGTTATTCCCGGCTTCCGCTGTCCGTTGCAGGAGATCCTGCCGCGGCGCACGCAGGCCGAGGAGACCAGCGCCGGTCTTGCTGAACCGAATGGCCCTTCTTTAGAGTGATCAAATCGCGTGGCTCGATGCTCCGTGACACCACAAGAACGAAGAGTTCCGGACCACCGCATGTAGCCTTGGAATCATCTTCGGGCTTTCAGTAATCAATCGTCACAACCTCATGGATGTCGGTGATGAATGCTTCGATCGCCGTTTGCTTGACCTCAATCCGGGTCTCCGTGTTCCACGCTTTCGCGTCGCGCGGAGTACCTTGCAACCGCATCCGCGCTCGATAGCACGGCGGGCCCTCGATCAGGCCGGGAATGACGTAGGGCCGGTTCCTCGC
>JBMFUH010000295.1:0-7648 GCA_049966735.1 Isosphaeraceae bacterium | reverse complement strand
GGTCCAGGCGTCTGGGCCCATGGCTTTACGGGGTCGCCTGGCGCACTGCCAGCCGGCTCCGGCGCGCGCCCAGGCCCTTGCGGCTGGCCGCCGAGCCAGTTCAGGCCCAGCCCCCCTGCCCCGTCGATCAGGCTGAAGAGTTTGTCGCCCTGCATCAGGAGATCAGCCGCCTGCCCGAGAAGTATCGCCAGCCGATTGTTCTCTGCTACCCCGAGGGCCTGACGCATGACGCCGCCGCGGCCCGACTGGCCTGGCCGGTCGGAACTGTTCGAGGACGCCTGGCCCGTGCCCGCGACCGGTTGCGGAAGTCGCTCACGGCGCGCGGGGTCTGCCTCTCGGCCGGGTTCCTCGACATCGTGGAGCAGGCCGGTCTGCGCCACGCCGCTCTCCCGCTTGCCCGAACTCAATCCATCGTCCAACTGCTCGAACATTGCGCCTCGTCGCGCGTGGTCTTTCTTGCACAAGGAGCACTTGCCGCCATGTTGACCGAAAAGCTGAAGTGGCTCGCCGTTGCCGTCGTCGCGCCCTCGCTCGTTCTGGCCGCGGCGGGAACGGCCCTGATCGCCGGCTCGAGACACGGGAAACCGGAGAACGGCCCAGCGTTAACCGTCGAGATCGAACCGGGACAAAAGCCAAAAACCGTGGCAAAGAAAGCCCCCGACGTCGAGAAGCCGGAAGGCGAAACTGAAGCGAAGGCCGATTCGCTCGAGTCGGACAAGGTCAAAGCCGAGCTTCTCGAGATGGAGACCGAGGCGCTCCACGGCATACTTCAGAACCTCATGCGGATATTGCTCTCGCGCGCGGACTCCAACGGCATGATGGGCGGCCCCCTCGCGGACCCCAAGACTCGTGAATATAACGAACACTTCCTGGCTTTCAGGCGGACGGAGGCCGAGGTGCTTCGCAAGACCTACCTCGAGAAGCGGCTGGAGTTGGCGAAGCTGAAGAGAGCGATCGCCCGCCAGAGCAAGGAGCTGGGACAATCCGAGTCCGAAAAGCCGAGCCTGGTCGAGATCTCTCAGAGGCTCAAGGCGCTGGAGATCAAGATCGATCGAATCCAGGCAGCGGTCTCGAAGAACCCGCGGTGAGCACTCTCGTCCGCGATTTGCCGCTCAAGCTGATGGCTCGCTCGTCGACCACCCGCGAACCGCCTCGGCGATGGTCGCGACCTCGGCCATCGCGCCCATGCCAATGTCGCCACAGGCTAGCCGCTTGGATTGGGGAGGGATCAGGATCACGTTGGGGGCGTGCCGGGCGAAGTGCTCGGGGGCCTTTTCCAGGCTCCAGTCATCGGGCAAGGATGGCAACTTGCCGTGATCGAGCAGCAGTTGCCCGAGCTGGCGGGCCGTCGCCGGCTTGTGCCACATCAGCGTGTTCATCGCCGGTGCGAGGATCACAGGCTTGGAGAGGTTCCAGGCTCGAAACAGACACGTGAGGAAGTTGTCGCAGAGCCCCAGCGCGAACTTGGCGAGCGTATTGGCATCGAGTGGCGCGACGACGAGCATGTCTGCCCAGTCGCGAAACGCGATGTGCAACACAGGGTCGTCGCGGTGATAGCGATTTCCCGGCCACTCGTCCCGGTCGCGGAAGACAGGGTCAGCCGGCTCGTCGTCCGCGGAGTGCCCAGCGGGAGTGGTCAGCTTTGCTGGGTCGAAAAAGTAGAGTGCGGGTTCCGTGGCGACCACGCGAACCTGGTGACCTTGGTGACGTAGCGTGGTAAAGAGCGCCGGGGCGCGGATGGCGGCAACCGAACCCGTCACGCCGAGAATCACGTGCGACATGAGCTAGCCCGTCTCCATTGCCGTAGGGTGGGCAATGCCCACCCTACACCTACTCGTCGTTGCTTCTAGCGGTGTTCCACCGAAAGGGGCTCGAGGCTGTTGTTGATCGTCTCGGCCAGGCCGTTCCAGAGCGTCCGGCGCAGTTGCTGGGCCTGGCGATGGGAAAGCAAGAGCCGATCGGCAGCCCGTTCGGTGAGGATCGAGACGATGACCTTGAGATCGTTCTGAACGACCCCGGTCAGATCCTCGAATTCCGGCGGAAGCTGAAGCGAGTGTAGCAAGGCGCGGTGCATTCGAGTGGACATTCGAAACCCTCCTTGGCCGAGGGTGAGAGTTCAGAGAGGCTTCCTGCTCTTCTCCCGGACCCGACGTGTCGGTCCGTCCTCTCATACTCGGTCAAGCCTGAGATGCGCTGCTTCTCACCGCGAATTGTCGCCCGATCAGCCCTGGGCGAACATTGAAGGTTTTCCATCTTGAATGTGCCTTGGCGTCGCGCTGAGAAGCGGCTCTGCTCTCTGATCATTATCTTACGCGGCAGGTGTCCCGTAGTGTTGGACGAATTGGAAAAAACGCTGGAGGTTTTTCCGCGTGACCGGTTGGCCGTGAATTCTCAAGAATCCCTTCCGCATCACGCCGCTGCCGAACAGCCCGGTCATGCAACAACCAGACCAAGGTAGCTGAACCCCGCTGGGGATTTGATTTCAGAACCAAGCGGGCTCGGGATCGCGCCGGGCTCCTGGCCCGATCGCTTGCTGAACCAGCTCGACCAGCCTGGGGCCGTCAACCAGCTCAATCGGATGATCGGCGACAAACTTCTCGGCTGCAAGGGAGAACGTGCTGGTGGTGACAAAAAAACCCTTGTGGCTTCGGGTATGGTGGATTGTCCCCAGAAACCGTTGCAGTTCCGGCGAGCCCACCACGCTCTTTTTGTTGTACTTGCACTGGACAACCGCCAGCAGGTCGTTGCGGCGGAGGCGGAGGTCGGCGCCTTCGTCCCCGGTTCCACCGGTCCGCTCGACGTCATAGCCCAGGGCCTCGAAAAGCTCGGCGACGAACTCCTCGAACGTTTCCGGAGACAGCGAGGTGAGCTGAGCGAGTTTCAGCTCGGCGCGGCGTGCCTGCATGCGCAGCCGCTCGGTTTTCTCCCGGCCGTCGCGAATGGCCTGTCGCAACGTGGCGACCTCGGCCGCGGCTTGCTCTGTCTGGACGGGATCCGTCCGGCCGAGATAGCGATCGATCTTGAACAGGCAATTCTCGATCGAGTTGTCCAGCCGCGACCGCTCGGCGCGGGTCAACTGGTTTTGAAACCTCCGGAACACCGCGTACTCTAGGTGCTCGACCGCACCGACAAGCTCGGCCGTGGAAGTGATGACGGGCGATTCTTCGCTGTAGGGCGCCGCGGTCCAGAGCAGGCCCTGCTGATAGCAGACTGGCGAGGATGTTGAGGGGGGGCGCTGCCCGTCTCCCCCGCCCGTCCTCTCAACCACTCCAGCAGCATCGAGGCACATTGCGGCCCAAGACACTCCATCGCGATCCGACTCCGTGAATCCTCCCTGGTGGACTTGACCCAAGATCAAGCCGTCGGGACCGTCCATTGGTCCTGATGTTAAGCCGCCCGCCGTCGAAGTTCAAGGATGTGCTCGCGGCGCTTGTCGTCGGCTCGCTTGATGAAGGTATCACATAAGACCTGCTCCGCGAACCAACAACCTCGGTAACCGGGCTGACGAAATCGTTCGCGGCCGCTCCGGATTCCGCATCGAGGCGACCCTCACGGCTTCTTGTCGTCCGACTCGTTGACTGTGAGGCCCCGCGGCTTCACAATCAGGGCGTGGACTGTTCCCCGGAAGGATTGCAGGAGGTCACGCCATGGGCCGGTTCGCCGTGATTCTCGCCGCCGCCGGGCGGTCGACGCGATTTGGCGACCCCAAGCAGAAGAAGATCTTTGCCGAGCTTGAGGGCAGAGCGGTCTGGCTCCGCGCTCTGGAGCCGTTTCTCACGCACGGTGAAGTCGAGCAGATCATCGTCGCGATCGCCGCGGAAGACCGCGAGATGTTCGATCGCCGCTACCACGACAAGGTCGCGTTCCTCAATCTCGACGTCATCGAAGGAGGCGTCGAACGGTCTGACACGATCGCCAAGGCTCTGGAGAAGGTCAGGCCGAGCTGCCGGTACGTGGCCATTCACGACGCCGCGCGCCCCTGTCTGACCGAAGACATGGTTCTCGCCGTCTTCGCGGCCGGTCGCGAACACGGCGCCGCGCTCTTGGCCGTGCCGGTTCGCGACACGGTCAAGCGCTCGGGCGACCACAGGTTTACCTCTGAAACACTGCCTCGCGATGAACTCTATCTCGCCCAAACTCCGCAGGTGTTCCGGCGCGACTGGCTCGAAGAAGCCTACGCAAAGCGGTCCAAGGAGGACGCGGCGGTCACTGATGACACCCAGCTTGTCGAGGCGCTGGGACATCGCTGTGCCGTCGTTTCCAGCTCGATCTTCAACCTCAAGATCACGACCCAGGAAGACCTTCGGCTGGCCTCGGCCGTACTGCGGGCGCGGATGAAGCCCTCGCGCGAATCGTGCGGACATCCGTTTGCCGACGAGGTCGCCATGTGGGCCGAACTTCCCAAGCTCAAACCTTCCGATCTGTTCGATCCTGAAGGTTGAACGTGTCCGACCACCCTGGCGGCCTCGGGCTCGATTCACTTTTTGCTGGCCGGCTCATCCAGCAACCGCCAGAGCGTGGGCTCCATGGCGTCGGCCCAGATCCGGTAGCCGCGGGCCGTCAGGTGCAGGAAGTCGGGCATGATCTCGTGGGAGATCGACCCGTCGGGATTCAAGAACGCCTTGCCGATATCCAGGTAGGTGACGTGCGAGCCGTCATCGAGCCCGCGGATCTGACGGTTCACTTCCTCGAGCTTCTCGCGCCCAGGATTGGGCTTCTCTCCCCGGGGGAAAACACCCAGGAGGAGAATTCTGGTCTCGGGGAGTTTCTGGCGCAGGTCCTTGATGATCGCCGTGATGCCCTGGGCAATCTCATCCGCGGAGTTCGATCCCACGTTGTTGGTGCCGATCATGAGGACGACGACCCGGGGGTGAATGCCGTCGAGCTCACCGTGCCTGATCCTCCAGAGCACGTGCTGGGTCTGGTCGCCGCCGATGCCGAAATTGGCGGCGTGCCGCGGTTCGTAGAACCGCTTCCAGACGTCGTTGTCATGCCATCCCTGGGTGATCGAATCGCCCAGGAAGAGCAGGTCGACGTGTCCCTTCTTGGCACGATCGAGGAACGACTCGTGCAGCTTCATCCACCATCCCTCGCGGGAGGCGGGAATGACGGTCGAGGGCGCCTGAGCCAGGGCCGGCCGCCCGCAGGCCAGGAGGCACAAGACAGCCGATCCCAACAGAACCGATCGCCAGAGGAGCGTCTTCCGCATGCGCATCGTGGATACCTGTCGCAGAGGTTAAGGAGGGGAGTGGACCGCGCCTTGCGGTCCGACCGAAGGCCCTCATCGTAAAGCGACGGTCGGACCGATGCCAGAAGGCAGTCCTTTCTCCCGCGGGACGATCAAGGCTGTTTCGATCGGTGGCCTCTGGCCGCGGCTGGCGTGTTGCTTTAGACTCGCTGGCACAAGGCTCAGAGCACGAGCCGTACACCATCTTGAAGGAACCAGAAACCATGAATCGAACTCACGCGACGTGTCTCTCTCTCTTCGCGCTGGCCCTGACGGCTCTGTCGTCAGTCTCCGCCCGCGCCGCGGAAGCGGAGTGGGTCTCGCTCTTCGACGGCAAGACCTTGAGCGGCTGGAAATCATGGACCACGTCGGGACATCCCGGCGGGCACTGGGCGGTGCAGGACGGCTGCATCGCCGGCTCCGGCAATTCGTCGATGCTCTACAGCCCCAAGAGCTACAAGAACTTCAAGTTCCGGGCCGAGCTCAAGATCAGCGACGGCGGCAACTCCGGCATGTACTTCCGCTGCCCCAAGCCCAACGGATCGTTCGGCGAGGGCTACGAGGCCCAGGTTGATAGCACCCACCGCGATCCGATCCGCACCGGCTCGCTCTACACTTTCGTTCATATCTACGACCAGATCGTGCCTCCCGACACCTGGTTCACCTACGAGATCCAGTGTGTGAACAGGGAATACCGGGGCAGCGTCATCCCCCAAATCAAGGTGACGATCAACGGCAAGCTGCTCTACGAGTTCCTCGATCACAGCAACTCGTGGAAGGAGGGGCACTTCGCTTTCCAGCAGCACGACCCCGGCAGCCACGTGCACATTCGCAAGATCGAGGTTCAGGAGTTACCTTGAAAAAGGTACATGTGGTATAGTCAACCCGGCCAGCCGGGCCCGGCAAGGGGTCCGGCCGGCCAGGCCAGCCGCTCGCCGACCTTGCAGGCCCACAGCCCGAGAGACGATGCCCCCAGCGTAGCGAGCTTCTTCTTCCGTACGAGAGACAACTGATGGCCAATCCGTGGGTTCGCAAGTCGATTGCCGGGCTCAAGGCCGAGGCGGCCGAGAGCCATGAACACAGCCTGAAACGCACGCTGACCGCGACCAACCTCGTGATGCTGGGCATCGGCGCCGTGATCGGTGCGGGCTTCTTCGTCCTCACCGGCCACGCGGCGGCCGAGAACGCCGGCCCCGCCATTTCCCTCTCGTTCGTCCTAGGGGGGATCGTCTGCGCCTTCGCGGGGCTTTGCTACGCCGAGATGGCCTCCACTGTGCCCATTGCTGGTTCGGCCTATACGTACGCCTATGCCACGATGGGCGAGTTCATCGCCTGGCTGATCGGCTGGGACCTGATTCTCGAGTACATGGTCGGCGCGACGACCGTCGCCATCGGCTGGTCGGGCTACGTCACCAGCTTCCTGCACGACCTGCGCCTGCACATTCCCGCCCAGTTCACGATGTCTCCGGGAACCAAGCTCATCGAGATTCCCAACGAGGTCGCCAACAAGCTCCACCTGCGGCACGGCTGGTCGGCACTCGATTCGGTTCAGGATCTTCTCACGAAGAACCAGATCGACTTCTCCACGTTTCCGCAGGTCACGGCGGTGCTGAACATCCCGGCGATGCTCATTGTCGCCCTGGTCACCGCGCTTCTGGTGGTTGGCATCCAGGAATCGGCCAGGGTCAACAACGTGATCGTCGCGATCAAGGTCACGATCGTCGTTCTCTTCATCCTCATCGGGTTGCCTCTGGTCACCACCAGCAACTGGGGAGGCAAGTTCATCCCCGCCAGCACGCAGTGGTTCGAGTATGGCTGGAGCGGCATCTTCCGGGGCGCGGGACTGGTTTTCTTCGCCTACATCGGTTTTGACGCGGTCTCCACGGCGGCGCAGGAAGCAAAAAACCCCCAGCGAGACATGCCCATCGGCATTCTCGGCTCGCTGGTCATTTGTACCATCCTTTATATTGCGGTTTCGCTGGTGCTTACCGGGCTGGTCAGTTATCACTCGTTGGATGTGGCGGACCCTGTCGCCGTTGGCATTGACGCGACCGGCGTGCGCCTGGGCAGCCTGATGGTCAAGATTGGCGTGGTCTTCGGCATGGGGTCGGTGATGCTGGTCATGTTGCTGGGGCAGAGCCGCGTCTTCTTCTCCATGTCGCGGGACGGCCTGTTGTGGAAGTGGGCCAGCAAGATACATCCGCGCTTCCGCACCCCGTACATCTCCAACATCGTGGTTGGCAGCGTAGTGGCCATGATGGCGGCGCTGTTGCCCATTGACCGGCTGAGCGAGTTGGTGAACATGGGCACGCTGCTGGCCTTTGCCATTGTCTGTGCCGGCGTTTGGATATTGCGCCGCCGGTCGCCTGACCTGCACCGTCCTTTCAAGACGCCGCTGGTGCCGCTGGTGCCCATCCTGGG
>JBMFUH010000294.1:0-7650 GCA_049966735.1 Isosphaeraceae bacterium | reverse complement strand
GCAACAAGGGGAGCCACTGACATGAGCGCTCTCCTCTTCCGGGTTCTGGCGCGAGGCGTACTCCTTGCGGCCGTCCTGACGTCTGCCTCGTCAGGCTTCGCGCTGACGGTTCGCGTCGAGTCGACTTCGGCCGCCCCTCGGCTTCTGGTCGATGGCAAGCCGGTGCGGGCGCGGATGTTCTTCGGTATTCCCGCGTCGGCGCCGATCGCGGTTTCCCCACACGCCCAGCAACTCACGTTCGAGTTCGCGGCCAGCGGAAGTGCCCAGACGGGCACGATGCACTTCCGATTCGGAGCCAGGGAAGGCTCCGTCGATCTCGATGAGATCCACGTCGTTGATCTCGACGACAGCCGCGACATCCTGCCGCCTTGCACGTTCGAGAACGGACAAACCGACTTCGCGCGCGAGTGGACGGTCTGGCCGCCGGGCTCGAGAAATACCGTCGGCAAGGTCGCGGTGCAACCTGGCGCGGGGCGCGAGGGTTCGAAGGGGTTGCATGTGGAGCTGAAACCGCCTGCCGATGGCCAGTGGCCGGATTTTCATATTTACCACCAGGCTAATCTTCACCTCAGAGCGGGACATCACTACCGCGTGGCGCTCTGGGCTCGCGCCACTCCGGCGCGACAACTCACGGTCGCCTTCTACAAGCCGGGACAGACCTACGTGCATCTGGGTGGCCCGCCCGGTCCTTTCGAAACTCAGATCAAGCTGGCCGCGGGGGCGGGGGTGAATTTCGTGAGCTTTCCCATCGACATGCCCTGGCCGCGGCCCGGACATGAAGCCGACTGGTCGAGCGTGGACCTCACCTGCGAGCAGGTTCTGCGCGCCAATCCCCACGCCCTCCTGCTCCCACGCATGGGGATGATGCCGCCGAGCTGGTGGCAAGAGGCAAATCCGGATGACGTGATGCGCTGGAAGAACGGCCGGAAGGACATGGCCGTGGTGGCCTCGCCCCGCTACCGGCACGACGCCGCCGAGCGGTTGCGGGCACTGGTGGAACACCTGGAGGCGACGTTCGGCGATCACGTGGCGGGCTATCATCCCTGCGGTCAAAATACGGGTGAGTGGTTCTACGAGGGAACCTGGGAGCGGCCGCTCAGTGGTTATGCACCGGCCGACGAGCGCGCCTTCCGGCTCTGGCTCAAGACACGTTACCGGACGGACGAAGCGCTCCGAACGGCCTGGCAGTCCGCCACGGTCACGTTGGCGACGGCGAGCGTTCCCGCCGCCTCCTTGCGCCACGCGTCCCCCTCGGGCGTTTTTCGCGACCCGGTGCGCGAGCGAGCGCTCTGTGACTGGGCCGAGTTTCAGCAGGACGCGATGAGCGACTGCGTTGCCGAACTGGCCCACGCGGTACGCCAGGCGTCGCGCGGCAAAAAGCTGGTGGTCTTCTTCTACGGCTACATCTTCGAGTTTGCCGCGGTGCCGACCGGACCGGCGGTCGCTGGCCATTACGCGCTCCGGCGCGCGCTGGACTGTCCGGACATCGACGTGCTCTGCTCGCCGATCTCTTATTTCGATCGCGGGTTGGGCCAGAGTGCTGCGGCGATGACCGCGGCCGAGAGTGTGGCACTCGCACGCAAGATGTGGCTCTACGAGGACGACACCCGGACCTACCTCGGCTCGGGTGACTTCCCGGGCCAATTCGACGCCGTCAGCACGCTCGAAGACACGAACAAGGAACTGATCCGCAACGTCGGCCAGGAGGCGGTGCGCAACTTCGCCACGTGGTGGATGGACCTGGGCGCGACCGGCTGGTTCAACGACCCGCGCATGTGGGAGCAGATGAAACGGCTCGAGGCGATCGACCGGCCCCTGCTCGCGCATCCCTCAGCCTTTCGTCCCGAGGTCGCGGCCGTGATCGACGAGCGAGCCATGCGCCTCGTTGCTCCCGCTGGCGTCGCGGTGACCCGGCCCGGGATCTACGAGGTCCGCGCCGCACTGGGCCGCATGGGCGCGCCGTACGGCCAGTACCTGCTGGACGATCTGCTCGCCGAGAAGGTGCCTGCGAAGCTCGTCGTCATGCTCAACGCCTGGCGTCTGACGGCAGCCGAGCGTGCCGCGCTGGCGAGCCGCCTGCGCGGCAAGACGGTGATCTGGTGTTACGCCCCAGGCTACCTCAATGGCGATCGGGCGTCGCGCGAAGCCATGCGCGCGCTCACGGGCTTTGACCTTGTCGCTTGCTCGGCCGTGAAGGCATTGGCCAGCCCGACATCCGAGGGCCGTCATCGACACCTCGAGCGTTCCTTCGGCAGCGATCAGCCCGTCCGGCCGCTCTTCGCGGCGAGTGGGCTGAGCCCCGCGCGAATCCTGGCGACGTACCCCGACGGCTCCGCGGCCGTCGCCATTCGAAGAGAGAGTGACGGCACACAGATATTCTCGGGTCCGCCCGGGCTTACTTCGGAACTGCTCCGCCTGGCGGCACGCGAAGCCGGAGTCCATCTCTTCACCGACACCGACTGCAACGTCTACGCCCGCGGTCCGTTCGTCGTGCTCCACGCCTCGCAGGACGGACCGGTCGTCGTGAACCTGCCCGCGCGTCGGGCGCAGGCCGGCCGCGACATGCCGTGGACCGTCAACGATGTCATGACCGGCGACATTGTTGGGCGGGGACGGACAGTCCGGCTGTCCATGAAGCGAGGAGATACGAGGATCTTGCGATACGAGTGAGGCCATGGCGGATGATGGCATGGTTGCGGCAAGAACAGGGGGGTGTCAGTCGTCGATCGATTGCTCCTCACACCCTTCAACTTTTGATGCGGGTTCAGGCTCTCAGGCATGGAAATCACCACCGTCGGTGAGTTGTTGCACTGGTCGTACGCAAATCTCGCGATGGCCCATTCAGCCATCACGACAAAGGCCGAAGAATACGGTCGCCTGCACTTCATGATCCGGTCGCGACTGTATGCCGGACTGAACAAGGGGACCATGAGCATCGGACCGCTTGCGGACGACGAACGCCTGAAAATGGTGATACCCCAGGCGTGTTGCTACTGCGGGAGCCGGGAATGGCTATCGGTGGATCATCTCATTCCAACCAAACGAGGGGGAGCGAATTCCGGGGACAACCTGGTCTGGGCGTGCCGGTCATGCAATAGCTCGAAGGACGCCCGGGACGCGCTTGAATGGATGGGGGAGCGTGATCAATTCCCTCCACTCTTGCTTCTTCGGCGCTACCTGAAGCTTGCCATCGAAATGAGCCGGGAACGGAATCTCCTCGACGTGGCGATCGCCGAAACGCAGGACCTTCCGTTCTCCTTGTCAGCAGTCCCGAGGACTTTTCCTTCACCTGGCCAGTTATGTCTGTGGGTAACGGAAATGGTCTAACTTTTGGTTCGGGCGGACCGTCCTCACTGGACCCGGGTCTGGTAGGGTCGGTCAGCCGACGCAGTCGGCGCAACCCACCGAAATGCTGGTGGGTTGCGCATCGCAAGCGATGCTGACCCACCCTACGATTGCCTATGGTGCCTCGATGCTCGACGGCACTGCCGGAACTGACTTCGCCCCCGGTTTCTCCACGAACTGCATCAGCCCGACGTCGATGTACTGGCCGCCGCCGGTCTGGCGGCAATGGACGGCGATGACGTTCTTGTCCGGCTTGAAGGCACTCGTGACTTTTGGACCCAGCAGGACGAGCTGGTAGCCCGTGGTATGACCTTTGAGGCTGGCAATCTGTTTGCCGTTGATAAGCACGTCGGCATCCTCATCGTGGTGAATGAAAAGACCAGGCGCGCGGGCCGGCTTCGCGTCCAGCTCGAACGAGCGCCGCAGCCAGATGTCGCTGGTCTTCCATTCGGTGTGAACCCGTGCGCCAGGCGTTCCCTTGGTGCCGAAGCCGGAATAGCCGGTGGGCCAGGCCGAGTCGTCAAATTCGGGCTTCGCCCACTCCGGTCCCGGTGCCTGGGTCGTGTAACTCCAGAGCTGGGGCGACGTCTCCGCGGTGGGGAGCAGCACCTTGATTGTCGGCAAGGGACCGAACAGGCTTTTATGGAGAGAGGCAGTGAGCGGAACCGGCAGCTTGATGACGGCTCGGTCGTACGTCAAGAGCCCGTTCACCTCGACCTCGCAGTCGGTCGTCTGGGTATAGACCGCGGCGGAAAGCCCTATCACCTCCAGACTGCGAAGGCGGTGAATCAGATCGCGGTAAGCCGTGAACAAACTTGGCGTGTCCTTGAACGTCCGATAGCCCCAGTTGTGCTTGCTGTCCACCCAGAGATGGCCCTTGAGCGGCAGGCCGAGACCTCCAAATTCGCCCAGCACCGCGGCCCGGTTCTTCTCGGTCGGCGGCATGCCGGGGCCGGGATAGTTGTGCATGTCGACAACGTCGCCCACGCCCTTGTCGGTCCAGCCGCTGGCGTTGTTGACCAGCCGCGAGGGGTCGTGCTTCTTGATCCAGTCGACGACCTTGGGGGTGTCGTGCTGGCCCCAGCCCTCGTTGAACGGCACCCACATCACGATGCAGGGGTGGTTGCGACGGGCGTCGATCACGCGCTCCAGTTCCAGGGCGAACTGCTTCTTCGCGTCGTCGTCCTTGTTGTCGCCGGAGGGCATGTCTTGCCAGACCAGGATGCCCATCGTGTCGCACCAGTAATACCAGCGGTCGGGCTCGACCTTGACGTGCTTGCGGATCATGTTGAAGCCCAGCTTCTTCGTAACGTCCAGGTCGTACTTCAGGGCCTCGTCAGTAGGCGCGGTGTAGAGGCCGTCGGGCCACCAGCCCTGGTCGAGCGGGCCGATCTGAAACAGCGCCTTGCCGTTCAGGAAGAGCCGGTTGCTGCCCGACTCGTCCTTCGCCACCGCGATCTTCCGCATGCCGAAGTAGCTCTTGACCTCGTCGCCCCCGTTGATGCTCACACGAAGGCCGTAGAGAAACGGCTTTTCCGGGCTCCAGGGTTTGATCTTCGGCAGCTTGATGATAAGAGGCGTCGAGGCGGTTTCCCGCGCCTTGCCGATTTCGCCGTCGCCGTCCAGCGCAACGGCCTCGACCGTACTGTCTGCCTTCTCGCCGGAGACCTTCACTGACACACGGACCTCACGGGCGTCAAGATCGGGCACGATGTTCAGGCTGTCGATCCAGGTCTTCGAAACCGGTTCCAGCCAGACGGTCTGCCAGATGCCGGTGTTGGCGGTGTACATGATTCCGCCCGGCTTCAAGACCTGTTTGCCGCGGGGTTGCGATCCCCTGTCGGTCGGGTCCCAGACCGAGACGACGACTTCCTGCCGGTCACCAGGTACGAGGGCGTCGGTCACGTCGAAGGTGAATGGATCGTAGCCTCCCTTGTGCTCGCCCAGTTTGTGCCCGTTGACCAAGACGGTGGTATCCCAGTCGACCGCTCCGAAATGAAGCAGCCAGCGCTGGCCTTGCTTGCGCGAGCCTAGCTCGAACGCCCGGCGATACCAGAGCCGCTGCTCGGGTTTCACCGGCTTCATCACGCCCGAAAGGGCCGCTTCGACGGGGAAGGGAACGAGGATCGTGCCGTCGAACGCGGCGGGTTGGCCGTCGTCCTTGGGCCGGACGGCATACTCCCAGAGACCGTTCAGATTCATCCAGTCGGGCCGAACCATCTGGGGCCGAGGATACTCCGCGTGGGCCCTCCGGGGATCAACCTGTGCGGCCCAACGCGTGGCCAGCGGCCCCTGGGCGGGCTTCCACTCGATGTCCTCGGCGGCGACCACGGCTTCACAGAGAACGACCAGTGAAACGATTCGATAGATGTTATTCATGAGAGTTCGATCCCAAGATGATACTGGCTCGAAGCACGCAATCCGATCGCGGCTCAGGCAGGCAGCCAGCCGGGAGGGTTTTGCACTATGATCCCAGAACGTGGCGCGGGATTCCACCACAAGGCGCTGGCGGCTCAAATGCCTTCTGCCTGGGGGAGAAGGTCAAATGCGCGACTCTGCGGCGGCGGATGAGGATCTTGCCCAGCGGGGAGATGAGTGAACCCTTCTGCCCCGGGGAGAAGGTGCCGCGCGGCGGCGGATGAGGGGCAGGGGGCACGTCGGCCCTCATCCGGCCTTCGGCCACCTTCTCTCGCGGGAGAAGGTTTGCCAGCACGACTTCAGCTCAGCTCGACTCTCAACTCCTGCCCGCCCTCGATCGTCAAAAGTTCCGGCAGCTCGATATCGATGGTCGAGTCGGTCGCATTCAACCGCGTGGAGACGTTGGCGACGGGTTTCCCCGCGAGCACGACGCTGACCCGGGCTGGCTGCCGCCCATCTTTCAAAGTCAGCCTGAGAGTCTTGAGCTTCAGCCTTCCCCACTTGACGGTCACGCCAGCGGACATGCCGTCCTTGCGGGTCTGGTGAAACGTGCCCCAGCCCTCGGCCGTCGTGAACGAGGCGCGGAAGTCATCGGGAGTCAACCTCGGCGCGAACGCCAGGCACCCCTTGGGACCGTGGTACTCGTAGCCGCAAGCGGCCAGAAAGACGCCGTAGCTGGCCATCGACCGGGCGTAATGGTCGCCGCATTCGACCTCGTTCCACGGGTTCCTGCGCGAGGCGTCATAGCGGTCGTGAATGGCCCGGGTGATCGCCAGGCCCTCCTGTACCAGGCCCTCCCAGATCATGTGGCCGGCGGCCTGATACTCGAAACCGTTCATGCATTCGTTGAAATACATCGCCGACCAGCCGCCTGTCGGATCGTCGATCCGCGGGCCGTTCCCCTTGGGGAAAGTCACCATGAGCAGGCCGGCCTCGCCCGGCATGGCGTACCAGCGTCCGGGCTTGTGAACCTGCCGGTAAGGTCCCACGTCGGGGGTGAAGTTGTAGGTCCAGAGCGACTTCAAGGCGCGCCGGATGTGCCGCGCGCTCAAGATCCGTCCCAGCCCCACCTGAAACGCCCAGTGCTGGCCGAAGACCTGGTCGATCTCGCAGCCGTCGTACGAGCCGACGGCCTTCGCATGCGCCGGGTCGGCGCGCTGGATGAAGTAGCCGTACGACTCGTTCCAGAGCTGCTCGACCAGGTTCTTGCCGCCCCGTTCCTTGAGCGTCTTGCACTGCGTGGCGAAGCGGTCATCGCCCAGCTCGCGGGCCATCGCCTCGCCCGCCGCGAGGGCCGCGATGTAGAGCGAGCTGAGCCAGGGCACCTCGCCGAACCACTGGGCGTCCAGTGTGTTGTGCTGGGCGCCCTCGAGCAGACCGTCGCTGTTGGAGTCGTGGCGAATCAGGTACTCGAGCGACGTCTTCACACGAGGCCAGAGCCGCCTGAGGAACGCGTCATCAACCGACATCTGATGCTCGCGATAGGTCCGCAGGATGTTTCCCGCCTGACCGTCGACCGCAGGGCCGACGGGCTCCTCGGCCCGGTGGCTGATGATGCCGGTCTTCGGGTCGAAGCCAATTCCGGCCGCGTAGTCGACCTGTTCGCGGAGGATTCGCTCGAGCTCCGGAAACAAACGCGCCACGGCCTGGGCGTAATGCCAGACGTGGGTACAGGTCCCCGCGCAGCAGCCGACGCCCTCCCAGCCGTAAAACCGGCCATTGCGGAAGCGATGACATGTCGATGTAGCCAGAATCGATGTGTTGAGAAATGTGCGATCGAGGAACCAGTAGGGCAAGGTCGAGTCGTACCAGGTGTCGTGCCAGAGCCGGGTGGTCTCGCGCAGACGGGCGGCATGCTTGCCGAGATAGCGGGCGACTTCCGCGGCC
>JBMFUH010000293.1:0-7653 GCA_049966735.1 Isosphaeraceae bacterium | reverse complement strand
CCCCCGCTCCGCGCCTGCCGCTGGCCGAGGTCATCACCGAAGACCAGACCATCAAGGGCGAGGTGATCGGCGTCAATCAGAAGACCGACGAGGCCTGGGCCTACGGTCCCGGCCAGTTGGTCCAGATGACCGACCGCAACCTCATGACCGACAAGGCCGAGGAGCCCGGCAAGACAGCCGGCGGTTCCGAGGCCTCCAAGAACACCAAAGCCGTCAAAACCAAACCCAAAACGAGAGCTGGCAAGGTTCAGGCCGAACGGGTTCCCCTGGTCATCACCTGGCAAGAGAAGATGCTCTTCCATGGCCGGTCGCTCGACCCCGAGAACCACCCCTCCGCCAAGGCCGAGTTCTTCAAGGAGGTCTGGGCCTTCATGGAAGACGGCAAGCTCTATTCCAAAGACATCATGACCACCTATACCGACAAGCCCATCCCTCTGGCCGACCTGGGGAAGATGAACCAGAAGAAGACGTCGGCCGCAGGTGGGAACGCGAACGGCCAGGCCGAGGATGAGACGGGCCAGAAGGCCGAGGAACCCAAGCCCGACCTGACGCTGCTCCAGCTCGTCGGCCAGGCGCAGGCCATCACCCGGAAGGTTGATCCCGACAGGCCAGTCGTCCTCAGCCAGCAGGTGATCCGTGGCGATATGATCATCTATGACCGGCGGACCGGCGATTTCCAGGTCCCCTCCGCGGGCTGGGTCTACCTGTATGATCGGGGGGACAACGCTTCCCCCCAGCAGGGGCCGCAGCCCGCGGACGATCTCGCCACGCGGCGGACGATCCGCACCACGTCCGGCAGTCCTGAAGATCGCCCAGGGAGGAAGGCCCAAGAGACCGGGAAGAAGCAGACCATCCAACCCCTCATCCTGACCCAGATCAGATTCACCAGGGAGATGAAAGGTCGGTTCGGCACGGGACGAGAGACCGACAAGACGGCCGTCCGGTGGGCTGACTTCTTCGGCAATATCGAGACGGCCCGCGCGGAGGTGGCCAACGAGCGGAAGGCGTTTGACTTCGACCACCTGCCGCCCGACGCCTACTTCCTGACCTCGCAGACGATGCGCGTGGTCACCGAACCGCCGCCGCCCGGCTCGCCCGAGAACGCCCCCGCGCGAAATTTCCTCAAGGCCTGGGAGAACGCCGTAGCCAGGACAAATGATACAACGATCTCGGCCGACGTCATCACCTACGACTCCCGGAACGACCTCATGTACGCCAACGGCGAGGGGGGACGGCTCGTGCAGGTCGTCCGCCAGACCGGCGTGGGTCAGCCGGCGTCTCCCACCGTCGCCGAGCACGTGCGGGTCAATCCCAAGACGGGCGCTGCCGACGTGATCGGTCCGCGGGACCTCATGTGGGTCGACACCCGCACCGGCACGCGGCCGAAACCCGTGGCGCCTCCGGACCCCAACGCCAAGAAACCCAAGAAGCCCAAGAGCCCCTACAAGGAGCCGCAGCGCAGCTACGAGCGTAGAGGCTACACGGGACAGTAACGCCAACCACGCCGTCTCAGTAAACCTCGCCTGGGGGGCGGCCGCGACAGGCCCCGGGGACGGCCCACCGGACGCGTACCGGGACCCGTTCGGCGCGGGTCTCCGACCCCGCCGACTGGGTGCCCGGTGGCAAGGTCCGGAAACCTTCCCACAACTTGGGGTTGGTGTTCACCTCGACGCGAAGCGGTCCAGAGCTGCTCGTCGCGTACGGGAAGGTCTGGCCAGCGGCCGAGCCACTCGCACCATCTCGAGGGCCTGTTCCACGTCCGGCGCCAGACTCATGCGTGGGAGGCCCGCGCTGAGGATGCTCGCGCTCCGCCCGTGCCCCTGAGCACAGTGAACCAGCACGCATCGTCCCTCGCCTCGAGACCAAGCCAGACCGTGGGAGCGACTGCAAAGGAAGGACGGAGCCGCCGACAAATCCGCGGCGGGCAACTCGCCGGCGACTTCGTCACCGCGGGGGATAAAAGAGGGGATGAATCGCTTCAGTAGCTCACCCTCCCCGAACGGTCGGCCAGCCACTGGCTGACCTCGGGCCAGAAGGTCTTGTGGGCCTTGGAGCTGACGGAGAGGCCGATGTGGCCGGCGTTGAGCGTCCGGAGCTTGATGTCCCTGGAGCCGACCTTGTCTTTCAAGGCCGCGCTCTGACTGGGCGGGACGAGGTGATCGGCGCTCGCCATCAGGATTTGCAGCGGGCAAGTGATCTTGGTCAGGTCGACCAACTCGCCTCCTAGCTTGAACTCACCCTTCATCAGTTCGTTGCGCTGATACAGCTTCTTGACGAACTCGCGGAAGGTCTCGCCGGCGACGGGGATGTTGTCGTTGGTCCATTGCTCCATGGCGAAATAGTTCTCGATGAACTTGTGGTCGTCCATCTTGTCGAAGAACGTGATGTACTTGCTGTAGAAGTTCTGGACCGGCTTCATCAACTGGAAGCTGGCCTGGAGGAATGTGGCGGGGACGTTGCCGAAAGCGTCCACGAGCGCATCGACGTCGAAGTAGTCGGCTTGAGACCAAAGGGTCACCAGCGACTCGTCCAGGCCGACGCTGAAATCGATCGGGGCGGCCATGATGGTGAGCGTCTTGACGAGGTCCGGGTTGCGTGCGGTGAAGATGGTGGACATCGTGCCGCCCATGCAGTAGCCAACGAGGTGCGGAGCTGGCACGTGGTGCCGCTTGAGAACGACATCGATGCAATTCTTGAGCAGACCGTCGATATAGTCCTGGAGTGTCATGTTCCGGTCGGCGGCCGTGGGCACGCCCCAATCGATCAGGTAAACCTCGAAGCCGCGCGCCAGCAGTTGCCTGACGACGCTGCGGTCGGCTTGGAGGTCGACGATGTAAGGGCGATTGACGAGCGCGTAGCAGATCAAAATCGGTTCCGCGTAAACTGCCGGCGTCTCGCGGCGATACCGGAGCAAGCGGAGGGCGCCCTCCTCATGGACGATCTCCGACGGCGTGGTGCCAACCTTGACGTCGCGTGCCCAATCGATGATCCGCGGTACGGCGAAGAGGCGGCTCCACATCTTGAGCGTTGCTTCGTAGACAGCCTTTTGCTGGGCCAGGGCCTGGTTGAACCACTCTGTGCGCAGGCCCACCGAGACATCTTCCGTCGCTTTGGCCATGATGCGTGCCTTTCCCATCATGTGATATGGATGCCGCCTGGCCGCGAGGACCGGCGGCATGCCATGCCGATCGAGGGGCGTTCTTCCGCAAGCGGGCCAGCCCCCAGGTCCATGATTCCTCCCGGCGCGACCTGGCGCGGGGGACTTGACTACATCGCGAATCCCCCGTTGAGGCTCAGCACGTGTCCCGTGATGAAGCCGGAGGACGGCGACGCCAGGTAAACCACGCCCGCGGCGATCTCGGCCGGTTCACCCAACCTCCCGACCGGGGTCACCGCCAGGAGCAGTTCGATCGCCTTATCGGGAATGGCCTCGGTCATCCGCGTGCGCGTGAACCCAGGCGCCACGGCGTTCACCGTGACCCCCTTGCGGGCATACTCGCGGGCCAGCGTCTTGGTCAGTCCGATCATTCCCGCCTTGGCGGCCGCGTAATTGGCCTGGCCGAAGTTGCCGATCTCCCCCACCACGCTGGAGACGTTGACGACGCGTCCCCAGCCGCGTTCGGCCATGGCGTCGATGAAGTGCTTGGTGACCAGGAAAACGCTGGTCAGGTCGACCGTGATGACTTCGTCCCAGGCTTCCTTGGTCAGCTTCTTGAAGCTCCGGTCGCGGGTGATGCCCGCGTTGTTGACCAGGACGTCGATGGCCCCGAAATCGCGAACGACCTCGTTGCACATGACTTCGATCTCTGATTCCAGGGCCACATTGTGGGCGTAATACCGGGCCTTGCGGCCCATGCCCCGGATCACCGTGCAGACCTCTTCGGCCGCTGATCCGCCGGTGTTGCAACTGATGGCGACATCGGCCCCAGCGTGAGCCAGGGCGAGAGCCACGGCCCGGCCAATGCCCCGCGAACCACCGGTGACAAACGCCTTCTTCCCCGCCAGACTGAAATCCGGCAATGCAGATTCTGGGTCCGGTGACCCAAATGTTGCGCTCCCCATCGACATAACATCAACTCCGCACGGAAACGAGGGTTAAGGAGTAGTCCTTCCACTCATGACTTGGCTTCGATGGCCTTGAGACGGTCTTCGATGTCGTTGAGCCGGCCGAGGATCGTTTGCTCGACACTGTGCAACCGCTCGAACAGCCCGGTGATGTCGGCGGCCAGGGGCATGCCGAAGTAGTGAGCCGTGTCCTGGACGGCCTGATCCTGAAGCGTCTTCAGGTCGGTCATGGCCTTGAGGTTGTTCTTCAAAAGCTCGAGAAACGCCGGCGTGCGCATGAAGTCGTCGAGACTGCGCGACACGGCCTCGAGCCAGCGGCGCTGGATCTGCCGCGGGTCTCCCGCGGCCTGCATCACCTCGAGGAGGGCCTGGGTGCCCCGGCTCGATTGCTCGAGCCACTGAGTCCAGAACGAAGTCATCGCGGCGGCCGGATCGCCCGCCGTGCTCGAGTTGGGCTTCCTATCGGTGGATGACATTTGTTGATTTCTCCGGGCAGTGAAGGCGGCTCAGCTCACTGTCTCGACGGCCAGGGCGATACCCTCGCCACCGCCGACGCAGAGTGCGGCGACCCCGCGCTTGCCTCCTGTGTTCTTCAGTCCGGTCAGCAAGGTGACCAGGACCCGCGCTCCGCTGCAGCCGATGGGGTGGCCCAGCGGCACGGCCCCGCCGTAAATGTTGGTCTTGGCCGGCGGCAGGCCCAGCTCCTTGCCGCACGTCATGGCGACGACGGCAAAGGCCTCGTTGAGCTCGAACAGATCAACGTCCGCGACCCTCCAGCCGACCTTGTCGAGCACTTTCTTGACAGCCCCGATGGGCGCGGTCGTGAACCAGTCTGGCTCCTGGCTGTGAATCACGGCGCCCTTGATCCGGGCCCGTGGTTTGAGTCCCAGAGCCTGGCACTTCTCCGGAGAAACCACCAGGAGCGCGGCGGCTCCGTCGTTGATGCTCGAGGCGTTGCCCGCGGTCACGGTTCCTTCGGGGTTGAACGCCGCGCGAAGCCCGCGCATCTTGGTCTCGTCAAACTTGCTGAGGCCTTCGTCCTCGCTGACCGTGGTGGTCTTGCCGCGCGCCGTGACGGCAACCGGGGCGATCTCCTCGGCGAAAACCTTGTCGGCGACGGCCTTGCGGGCCCGCGTGTGGCTCTCGACCGCGAAGTCGTCCTGTTGCTGTCGGGTGACGCCAAACTTGGTGGCGCATTGGTCGCCGAAGGTGCCCATGTGCTTGCTGCTGAACGGGTCGGTCAGACCGTCGTGGATCATCGCGTCCACGACCTCGCTGTTGCCCATCCGGTAGCCTTCGCGTGCCTTGAGCAGCATGTATGGGGCCCGGGTCATGTTTTCCATGCCGCCGGCGATCACCACACCCGCATCGCCCAGCCGGATGATCTGGTCGGCCAGCATGACCGCCCTCAACCCCGAGGCGCAGGCCTCGTTGATCGTCAGCGCGTGCGTGCTGTTGGGCAGTCCTCCCAGGATCGCGACCTGCCGCGCCGGGTTCATTCCCTGGCCGGCGGCGATGCAGGTGCCCATGATCACTTCGTCGACCTTGTCTGGAGGCACTCCCGTGCGCTCCACCAAAGCCTTGACGCAGGTAGCCCCCAGTTGAGGCGCTGGAACAGCCGCCAGCCCGCCCAGGAAGGCCCCCATCGGTGTTCTCACTCCTGTCACGATCAGCGACTCAATGCTTGCCATCGTCATCGTCCTCGGCCTTGCGGAACCTTTGCAACGATTGGGATCGTCCCCATCATGGGGGTCGACTACGGCCCGCGCAACTCCTGCCGAGCCGTCCATGCCTTGAGCGGATTCTCCGGCGGCGAGTCAGGCCTTCATTCCCGAAGCAGTCTTGCATGCGATGTCGTACCATTTCTGCATTGCCGTCTGCACGTCGCGCATCTGCGACTCGGCAACCGTCTTGAGACACTCGAAGCTCTGTTTCCACAGCTCCTCGGTAAGACGGCGGAACTGCTGGGGATCCTTGGCCTCTCCCAGCTTGAATGCGTTTTCGATGGTCTCGATCCCCGCCCGATACTGGGCGTCAAGGCTCTCACGATGTTTGTTCAGCATCTCGGCGACTGCTTCTCCCCACTTCTTCTGGGCCGCGCTCAATTGCTCGAGCCAATCGCCACCCGGCAGGGAGGAACCAGGGATCGGCGCTCCCGGCCAGGGAAAACCGAGACCCTGGCCGCCAAACATCTGCCCGGTCCAGCTCCGCAGCATGTCCTGCTGCACCTTCATCGTTGACTCGGCCGCCTTGCGGTAGCCTTCCAGAATCACGTCGAACATGACTTGCCTCCTAAGAGGATGTGCAATTGACGATTCCACCACAACATCCTGACGTATCTGGATCAGGCCGTCAAGCAAAAAATGCTGCAATCGCAAAATTTCTTTCTGTCGCAGTTTGCCTGGGTTTTTGTAGGATTTTCCCCCTCATCCTGATCGATTTTGGTGCAAACGCACAAAACATTGGGCCAGGTTCTTCGGAGCAGGAACGAACCTCTGGGTATTCGTTGGTTTCACCTTCGCCGCAGGTTCCCGGGCATGGTGCCAGAGAACCGCGGTTCAGGGCACGAGGGCACGACCCGACACCTCAGCTTTGGAGCTGAAATCCAAGCGAAAAAGTCATCCGCGCGAGTGGTCAGAAAGAAAGGACGCCATACCCACTCGATCGACTGCCCACCTGGAGCAGAAAGATCGACCTTAGAGCGGTTTGCAGTCGGCTTGCGCACTCATTGAATATCGTAGGGTCCGCTGTGCGGACCAATTGCTCTGGCCGTCGGTCCGCACAGCGGACCCTACGGTGAGCGATCGACCCGAAAACCGCTCTAAACATAAGGCGGCGTCAATGGCGAGTCAAGAACCCAGATTCGATCGGCGCAGACAGGAGAAATGGCCCCCTGAGCGGGCCAGCTCATGTGCAACAAGGGACCGCGCGGCTGTCCCCTTGGCGAGGCCTTCTCGATCGCTCAACTCTTGAGCTACTCTTGGGGAGTAGGCCGCCGGCTGACGGCGGACTCACCATTCCACGTAGCCCACGAGCTTGTTGTTCTCGTAGATCGCGCCGGGGGGTATTTGCGTCCCCGCGGGAAACGTCGAGTTGAGCAGGAATGCGCGGGCGCCCACCGTCGAGCCACTGCCTAGCGAGCTCCCCTCCACCACGGCGCCGCTCGAGATCGTGACGTTGTCGCCGAGAACCATCTTGGCCGTCGAATCACCGATGATCGTCACGTTCTTGCCCACGACGAGGTTCTGGCCGATCGTGATCGGTCCATTGCCCGGTGAGTTGATGCTGAGCCCGAATGCGGTGTGGCCGATCGAGCCGATCGTGATCGGCTGACCGATATCGCCGCGAATCGAGTTGCTTCGTCCCAGGTGGTGCGCGACGTTTCCGGCGCTGGACTGGAAGACAACCCTGCCGGTGATCCGGGCACGGAAACCGCTGAAGTTTCCTTGAATCCTTCCACCCGCGGGGGTGGGAAATGTGGGGCCGGTTGCCGGCGGCAGAAACGCCGTGCTTGCAGTGGGCGAGCCAGGTTGCTGACCCGATCCCAGAACCGTGGCCAGGACACCATTGTAGACGCCCGTGGTCGGC
>JBMFUH010000292.1:0-7662 GCA_049966735.1 Isosphaeraceae bacterium | reverse complement strand
TGCTCTGTAGAAAACCTATTCCGATGCGACGATCATTACATTATGTGTGATGACACGGAGGATGATTTCACGACACTGGTTGACGAATTCGCGGGCCCGCAACGCCGCTCCTTGCAACCGCTTGATCATCGAGTTCACCGTCTCCGCCTGCCACCGTTGCCCGTACCACCGCTTGAACTGTCCGAACCGCCGCTTCATCAGCCGTCGCCAGCGGCCCCTCGGCGGCTTGTCGCTGGGCCGACCCCGCTCCGCCGGGATGATCGCCCGGATGCCATGCGACCGCGCCGCCTGATGCATCCATTCGGCGTCGAAGTCGGCGTCGGCCACCAACACCCCGATGCGGGCCCGCCGCACGGCCTGGCCCAACGCCCGGCCGAATTGCACCAGGTCGGACCCTGGCCCTCGGCCCGGCACCGCCGACAGCACCAGGTGGCTGGCACAGTCGACCACCAGCACGACCTTGGGGAAGTGGGCGTAAGTCCTTGCCTCATCAGTATCTCCGCTCTTGGACCGCCGCTTGATATAATAGCGGCTGACCTGCCGCGACTCCATCCCCGTCCCGTCGACGGCCGCCAGGGGAACCCGTCGCTTGAGCAGGCTGGCCCGCCGCGCCGCCTCGAGCACCGCGTCGAACATCTTGCGGCCGGGGACGGCGGCCAACAGTCGGGCGGCGGCCTTCTGGAAGGTGGTGAAGTGGGGCACGACCTTCAGGCCGATCGACCGGCAAAGGTCGGGGTGGTCGGCGAGGTGGGCGGCCAGGCCGCGGTAGTCGAGGCGCAAGAATTCCTTGAGCACCAGGCAGGCCATCAACCGCGGCTGGGTGAACTTCTTGGGACTGAACTTGTGGCTGTACGCCGGCATTGCGCGGCAGGCGGCCTCGTAGGCGACCTGCAGCACCCGCCGTGGTGATTTGCTGGTCGTCATATCTCATAGTACGATCCAATCTGGATGGATGTTCGTGGTTTTCTACAGAGCAAATTCAATGCATCTCAAGAGGCACGAGTACGTCGCCCTCGGCGTCAAAGGAAAGAGACGGCTGCCCATGAAGCATGGCGGCCAGGCGCGCCAGCACAGCCTTGGGGAATTCTGCCGCGCCGCACGCACTGAGCCAGGCGCTCGCCACGAGACCCTCGGGCAAGAGCCGGCGCAGGCCCACGAAAGACGTCGTCACACGAGGATTGATCTCCAACACATTGACCTCGCGGCGATCCGGGGACCATAGATAGTCCACGCCGACGAAGCCCCGCAGGCCCGGCACCGACTCCACTGCCCGCCGCAGGATGGACACCGCTTCCGGGCAAAGAATCGGCAGCATGCCCCCCTCATAGACGAACCGGCTCTCCCGGATTGCGATGCGCATCCGCCCCAGGGCGATGAGCCAGGCATGCTGGTTCTCCGTCACCAGAAAACTTGCACTCATAGGCACACCATCATGGAACGGCTGCAGCAAGCCGACGGGAAGCTCCAGGGCGACGGCAGGCAGACTCTCTGGATCGGCAATCCAGAACGTGTCCACCGACCCCGCGCCGTCGATCGGCTTGAGCACGGCTGGATAGGGGAATTTCTTGGGCAGGCCGTCGGCCGGGACGATCATCCGGCAGGGTGGAGTCGGGATGCCTAGCTCGCGGAGCCACTCGCCCAGGCGGAGCTTGTTTCCGGCCAGCTCGATCGATCCGGCCGAACAGCCCAGGCAACGGGCGCCGGCTGTTTCCAGGTTCCGCGTCAACCCCACCAGCACGCCGCTCGTCTCCGGCGCGATGAGCACGGTATAATCCGCCTGGCACGCGAGGTCGATCAAGTGGGAATTGCCATCTCCGGCTTCCATCGGCACGATCGTCCAAGGGCCAGGGTCGTCGCCCAGGCGCTCGTCCAGCGTTACGATCACTTGCGTGGCAGGCTCGCGGATGGCGGCGAAGTCGGCGGCGACAGCCCGGCGCATGGCCTGCCCCTCGGCCGCCCACGACGCCGGCGGATTTTCGCCAGCCATGCCGCCGCCAGTCACCCATTCGTGAACCAGGATCGTTAATGGCGTCGAGGGTTTCATCGTGGACAGCAGCTTTCGCGTGATACCGGTCCTCGACGTGCGGAGCGGCCAGGCGGTCCACGCGGTCGGAGGAGTGCGGTCCCATTATCAACCGCTCGCCAGCATCTTGCACCCATCTTCCGACCCGGTGGCCCTGGCCCGAGCCTACCACGACATGTTGGGCTTCCGGGATCTCTATCTCGCCGATCTGAACGCCATCGCGGAAGCAGCGCCCGACCACGAGTTGTACCGCCAGCTCGCCGATCTTCCGCTCGACCTCTGGATCGACGCCGGCGTGAGGACCGCGGACGATCTGAACGCGTTTCGAGACTTGAGGAAAGCGACCATCGTGATCGGGCTGGAGACCATTCGCGGTCCCGATTCGGTCCGGGCCATTCTCGACCATACCGATCCCGATCGCGTGGTCTTGAGCCTTGATCTGGTCGAGATGACGCCGCGAGTTCAAGATCAAGCCGACTGGTCGTCGGATAATCCTCTCGAACTGGCCCGGCAAATCCTGGATCTGGGCGTTCGGCATCTCTTGCTGCTCGATCTCTCACGCGTGGGCACCGGCCGGGGCACGGGGACGGAAAAATTACTTTCGCGTTTGCGGGAAGAGAGGCCCGACGCCCGGATCAGCGTGGGAGGCGGCATCGCCAGCATGGAACAGATTCTCGCGTTCCGCCAGGCCGGCTGTGCCGCCGTCCTGGTTGGTTCCGCGCTCCATGACGGCCGCATTGGCCCTCCACAACTCGCTCAACTGCAAGACACCTCTCAGGCCCTTGATAACGGGTGAAAAACTGAGAATGCGGGTATGCCCTATCCGCGAGGTCCCGGCCATGCAACTTCCCCGAATCCGATTCACGATCCGAGGTCTGATGGTCGCCATCGCGATCGTCGCGGGCCTGCTCGCCCTCGCCAGGTGGTGTGGGGTGATCGTATTCGTGGGTTGCTTCCCATGCCTCGCCCTGGTGGGCGCACAGTGGCCCGTGTTCCACGGTCTTCGGCGCCCTGCCGCGTGCGGCTTCTGGACTCTGGCGGCCGTGATGAACCTCCTGTACCTCGCTGCTTGCCTGGCACCGGATATCTATCTCTGTATGGCTCTGTTCCTCGGATGGTTCGTCATCGTCGCGCCGATGGTCGGCGGCTTCGGCTCAGCCTCTGCGTGGACCTCGGCCGGGGATGGGAATACCGAGAGGAGGATTGAGACACGCAGAGGCGGCCAGGTCCCCGCTTCAGGCAACAGGTCGAGATCGGAAAAGCAGAAATCTCCCCTTGCTTCTCTGCTCCTGGTCAGGCTCCTCTGCTTGACTCCCATCCGCATCCATACGTGGCTCATTCGTCTTGCTCTCGACGAGGCCAAGGCATTTGGTCCGCACAGCGGACCCCACAATTCTTGACTCCCATCCGTGGCTGATGCATCTCCCTTGCGACCGGCGATGAGCGGCTCAGATCACTTCCGCCAGCGGCTCGGGCTCGTCGAGGAGGGCCATCGGCCGGCCGCCGCGGTCATAGATTTTGGTGGCAGGGTCGATGCCCAGGTTGTGGTAGAGCGTGGCGAAGACCTGCTGGAACGTGACCGGATGGTCCTTGGGATAACCTGCCATCTTGTCGGTCGTGCCGATCACCTGACCGGTTCGCATGCCGCCGCCGGCCAAAAGCGCGAAGTTCACCGGCGGCCAGTGGTCGCGGCCCGCCTCCTTGTTGATCTTGGGCGTGCGTCCAAATTCGCCCCAGACCACGACGGAAACGTCCTTTTCCAGGCCCCGGCGTTCCAAGTCTTCCATCAACGTCGACAGGGCCATGTCGAGCTTGGGGATTCGCTTCTGGTTGGAACGGAAGTTGTTGGAATGAGTATCCCAGCGGCCGAACGAGATCGTCACCACCCGCACGCCCGCTTCGACCAGCCGGCGCGCCATGAGGAAATGGTCCATGCAGCAGGGAGGGCCGTCGGCCTCGGCCT
Organism: Isosphaeraceae bacterium; assembly: GCA_049966735.1. Lineage (GTDB taxonomy): Bacteria > Planctomycetota > Planctomycetia > Isosphaerales > Isosphaeraceae > Aquisphaera. The sequence continues at coordinate 3,676 of JBMFUH010000292.1, read as the reverse complement.
TCATGTCGCCAATGCCGTATCTGGCCCGCAGCCGCGGATCTTCCCGGCTCAGATCCAGCGCGTTGAAAATGCGCTGCGAGGCCAGGATCTCGAACGCACTCTGGGTGAACGAGTCCATCCCCTTGATCGCGTCGGAGTGGTCGAGGGTCCGGCGCAGGACGTCAAGCTGGGAGAGCAGCGAGTGACGCCCGGCCAGCCGATCGGGAACGATCGTCTGCTCGTCGAGCCCCAGGCCCGCCGAGCCGCTGCCCAGCCTCATCGGCCCGCCGCCCGAGGCTCCCTCGGCAGTCCGGAAAGGCGTGAACGGGGCGTGGGCCAGGCCGAGGTAACCGGGCTCGCCGGGATTTCCCCAAGGGGCATGGCTGGTCCGGGGAGAGAGCCCGACGAATGGAGGAATGTCGCGATGGACCGGCCCCTTGAGCTGCGAGACGATGGCGCCCAGGCTGGGCCTGCCCCCCTGCGCCCGGCTGACCAGGTCCCGGTAGCCGGTCAGGCACTGGCCGGCCGAGTGCTCTCCCCCAGCGCCGATCAAGGTGCGCACAACCACGAACTTGTTCATCATCCGCGCCAGGCGAGGCATGTGCTCGCAGATGTCCAATCCCGGCACGTCCGTGTGAATAGGCTTGTACTCACCCCGGATGCCCGAGGGCGCATCGGGCTTGAGATCGAACATATCCTGATGCGGCGGACCACCCGCCAGGAAGACCATGATCACCGCCTTGTGCGAACCGGTCACGCCGGCTGCCGCCTCGGCCTCCAGCAACTGGGGCAGCGACAGCCCGCCCAAGGCCAGCCCGCCCAGCTTGAGAAAATCGCGCCGGCTCACTCCGTCGCAAAAGCGACCTGTACGCTCGCCCAGAATCTTCAGCATGGCCAGGACCCTTTCAGACGGGAGAATGTGTGCGACATGGGTTTTTCACTCGTTGAGCACAGGTTAAACAATGATCTTGCACACGGACCATCCAAAATGCAAGACCGCTCTCGCCTGAAGTGACGAGTGGCGAGAGACGAGAGACGAGAGACGAGTTGGGAGTCTGTTCTTTCTTCTGCTCGCAACTCGCAACCCGCCACTGTGGTTTGTCAGGCCGGCTCGGCTTCGGTTAGACTCGATGCCAGCGCGGATCGAACCCGGGCTGTTCTTGGGTGTCTGGACTTCCGATTTCGGCGCGCTGACAATTTGCTCAGGAGGGAGCGTCGGTCGCTCCGGCGCGTCGGACACCGATACTTCAGGAATGTTGCATGACTGAGAACACTCCACCGGCAAAGCAACCAGCCTCCTCGGAATCTCCGGCGCGGAAGAAGGTCCTGCGCGGCCGTTCGGTGCGTGCCGCCCAGGATGACGTCCCCGCGCGCGCCGCCGAGCGGCGCGACCCTAACCGGGTCAACCGGGTCCTCGAACACGCGCGGCTCGCGGCCCGGATCGCCGACGACAACCGCGCGAAGGAGATCGTGCTCCTGGACCTCCGGCAGGCCACCCCCCTGCTCGACTTTTTCGTGATCGCCACGGCGAATTCCCGCCGTCAGAGTCACGCCATCGCCAGCGAGATCGACGCCGAGATGAAGAAGCAAGGCGAGCGAAAGCTGGGGCTGGAGGGATCGGAAGAGGGTCGCTGGATCTTGATCGACTACGGCGATTTCGTGGTCCACATCTTTTCCCCCGAGGGACGCGGCTACTACGCGCTCGAGGAAATCTGGGGCGATGCGCCACAACTCGCGTGGAGATCGGCAGAACCGCGCGTGCGGCCCGGCGGCCAGGCCCCTGCGCCAGCCACCGAAGAGGAAGCGAAATCGGATTCCGAACCTGCCGCCTGAATCGTCTGTCCCCGCGCCAGGATCGCGCCGTCCGTACCCAAGACCTGCTAAACTGAAGCATTATTCATGAATGTACTCGAACGAATCAGGGCCGCCTTCGCCGCGGCGACCCCCGAGGGGGGAGATCCGCAGACTTTCCGGGTCGCCGTCCGCGCCACGGCCGATCCCAAGTTTGGCGATTACCAGGCCAATGGCTGCATGGCGCTGGCCAAGGATCTACGCGCCAATCCCCGGGAGCTGGCCTCTCGCGTTGCTGGTGCCGTGCGTCTGGAGCCAATGGCCGGCCCTCCCGAGATCGCCGGCCCCGGATTTCTCAACGTCCGACTGCACGACGCCTGGATCGCCCAGACCCTCGGTGAACTGCTGGCAGGCGCCTTTCCCGGGATCGCGCCACCGGATGAACCCGCCTCGATCGTGATCGATTTTTCCTCGCCCAACGTCGCCAAGCCGATGCACGTGGGCCACATCCGCTCAACCGTCATCGGCGATAGCCTGGCGCGGATCTTCTCGGCCCTCGGCCACCGGGTCATTCGCGACAACCACCTGGGAGACTGGGGCTCGCAGTTCGGCATGATCCTCTGGGGCTGGAAGACGGCCCGCGATGAGGCGGCTTACGCGGCGGACCCCGTGACCGAGCTGGCGCGGCTCTATCGCCTGGCCCAAGCTCGGATCAAAGCTGGCGAAACCGCCGTCGAGGAGGCCGCCCGGGCCGAGACCGTGAAACTGCACGAGGGCGACCCGGAAAATCGCGGGCTCTGGAACCAGTTCATGCCCCACTGCCTGAACTCCCTGGAGACGATCTACAGCCGGCTGGGCGTCCGGTTCGACGTCATACTGGGCGAGAGTTATTACGACCCGATGCTTGCCTCGGTGGTGGACGACCTCCAGAAACGAGGAATCGCCGAGCAGAGTGAGGGAGCGATCGTCGTCTTCACCCCGGAAACGAAGGCCCCGTTCATCATCCGCAAGCGCGACGGCGCCTTCAATTACGGCACGACCGACCTGGCAACCATCAAATACCGCATGGAGCAGTGGAACCCTCGACAAATCCTCTACGTCGTCGACCATCGCCAGGGTGACCATTTCAAGCAGCTCTTCGCGGTGGCCCGGAAGTGGGGATTCGACCAGGTCGACCTCGAGCACGTGGCGTTCGGCACAATCCTGGGGATGGATCGCCGGCCGTTCAAGACGAAGGAAGGCGACGTCATCGGTCTCGAATCGCTGCTCGACGAAGCCGTGGCCGAGGCCCGCAAGGTCGTCGACGCCAACAGCCCCGAGCTTGACCCAGAGGCCCGCGCGCGGGTGGCCGAGGTCGTCGGCCTGGGAGCCATCAAGTACGCCGATCTCTCCCAGAACCGGCTCAGTGATTATGTCTTCGACTGGCAGAAAATGCTGGCCATGAACGGCAATACTGCCACTTACTTACAGTATGCCTACGCCCGGATCCAGAGCATCTTCCGCAAGGGGGAGACTCAACCAGCAGCCATCCGCCAGCAGGAGCCCGAGATCGTGCTCAGCCATCCGGCCGAACGGGCGCTCGGCGTGCGGATTCTCCGCCTGCCGGAAGTCCTGGAGCTGGCCGCGCTGGAGCTGAAACCGAATATCCTCACCGATTACCTGTTTGATCTGGCCAATGCGTTTTCCACCTTCTTCGAAGGATGCCCGGTGCTCAAGGCGGAGTCAGCGGCCCGGCGAGACAGCCGGCTGGCGATCTGCGACCTCACGGCGCGGACCTTGAAATTCGGCCTGGAGTTGCTTGGAATCGAAACCGTCGACCGTATGTGAGCCCTACCTAGAGCGGTTTTCGGGTTGATAGCTCCCCGTAGGGTCCGCTGTGCGGACCGATGGCCGGGGCATTTGGTCC
>JBMFUH010000291.1:0-7668 GCA_049966735.1 Isosphaeraceae bacterium | reverse complement strand
GAGGCGCCGTTGGTAGGCGGAGGAGATCACATCCTCGAAGCTGGCCGAATCCAGGCTCGCAAGGGTTGCAATGAGATCTTCACGACTCGACATGGGTAGGTCTCCCAGATCGCAGGCCGAGATGCGGGATTGACCAGCGCTACAGGACTGACTCAGATCTTACCATCCGCCAAGATTGCGAGCCAGTTAAGCCGACCCACGGCCACACCCGGAAGCGCGGGCCGATCATCGACCTTGGAAGTTCGGTAAGCCGTCCTTGCGAACGATCGGACTGGACATGGTGCGAACTTGCCTCAAGAGAATGCATGCCATAAAGTCGAAACGTCACCGTCATCATAGACAATCGCTTCGCCGTGGGCATCATCGGTCCAACCCCAAGGCTCCCTGCCCCGGCCTGCCGGCTGCTGGACAAGCAAGGCGTCCTGTACGGTCTTCCCTGACGCGCGTTGCCATAGAGATTGAATCGATTACTCGGCTTTAACCGATAAATCAGGCCGGGGGAATGCATTGCGTACCGTGTGTTCAGGCACGGAACGCCCATGCCCTCACAATCGATGGTGAACTGGATGGATCAGGGCGTGCGAAACGCTGAAGCAGGCTTGGAGCCGTTCGATGTCGACTGCCGGCAGGATCGGGAAATGGGTTCGAGTAAGTGTCAAGAGCGCGGTGCTCTTCGGTTTGTTCCTTCCCGCCGCGGGGGCTCAGGCCCCGCCGACCAGCCTCGACGGATCACCAGGTATCAGGAGTCCAAACGAGCCTTTGCCCCTGGCTCCCAGCGCGGGGTCGTTCACTGTCCCGGCCTTCGGGGACACCGGCGGTTCCACAGCGACCCCTGTTGGGTCGCCCACGATGACTCCCACGGGCGCGTCCACGATGGCTCCCACTGGCGCGCCACCGCCTGCCACGAGCACAGGCCCCGCTCTCTCGGCTCTGGAGGTGATCCGCGCGTCACTCTTCGACGACATCTATTCGGACGAAGCCAAGGCGCGCTGGACTCCCTTGCCACTGTCCACGTTCTTCACCGAGGGTTGGAACACACCGTTTGTCCTGCCAACCTCCAGCAGCGGCGGCGCGCCTCGTCAAGGATGGGTCAGCGCGTTTGGTGGGCAATTCTTCCGTGCCTGGTTCTTCGCGTTCGCTTACACCCAGGGAATCAACAGCAACCTGGGCAACGGCTATCTCGGCCGGTACACGATCTTCGCCCCGCTCAATCGGCGTCTCGAGTTCCAGGTCGATTCCTTGTTCATCGTGTCGAACAAAGGGGGAGCCAGCAACACCTACCACGGTAATGTCGGCGACACGTATTTCTGGGCGAACTTTCAGCTTTCCGAGAGCAAGAACTTCGGCCAGACCCTGGGACTGGGCGTGGCCGCGCCCACGGGCCGCACGGAGAACGCCCAGGGCTTGAACGCTCTCTGGCCAACATACCGGTTCCTCTGGTTCCCCGGCGGCGGCAAATGGATGGTTCGAGGCGAAACCGGGCCGATCATCCCGCTGGCCAGTACCGGATACACGCAGTACCAGAGCGTCCTGGCGGCCGGCCGCTACTTCCCCGGTTCCAAGGACAGCCTGTTTCAGCAGTGGTGGCTGTATCTGGTCGCCATTCAGACCAGCACGGTCACCGGCACGCCTCGCCGCGAGAGCCTCGTGACCGTCATGCCGGGCATGCGCTGCAAGATCCCGGGACTCACGCTGGGCACGGGCGCCTGGTATTTCTTCGCCGACGTGAACGTTCCCCTCACGGGCCCGCAGTCGTTCAGCTACCAGCCGATCTTCGCCATCCTCTACGACTACTGAGTTCAGTGTTCCGTGTTCGGTGTTGGGTCCAACACCAAACACGGAACACCAAACAGAGCGTCTACTTCTTCGCCTGCCCTTCGGCGAAGGCGGAGTCGAAGAGGCGGCCGGCGGACTTGAAGCCCATCCTCTCCTTGACGAACCGGGCGGCCTCCGCGGCGCCGTATTCGCGATCCATGCCGGGATCTTCCCATTCCACCGACATCGGCCCGGTGTAGCCGATCTCGTTCAAGGCACGGGCGATGGCGTCGAAATCAACCTGGCCGCGGCCTGGCGAGCGGAAGTCCCAGCCCCGGCGCGGGTCGCCGAAGTTGAGGTGCGAGCCCAGGACGCCGCTCTTGCCGCCCAGCGTGCGGGCCGCGTCCTTGACATGCATGTGATAGATGCGGTCGGGGAAGGCGCGGATGAACTCGACCGGGTCGACAAACTGCCAGAGCAGGTGGCTGGGATCGAAATTGAAGCCGAACTCGGGCCGGTAGTTGAGCGCCTTGAGCGCCGTCTCGGCCGAGTACAGGTCGAAGGCGATTTCGGTGGGGTGAACCTCCAGGCCAAACTTGATGCCGCACTGCTGGAACACGTCGAGAATCGGGTTCCAGCGATCGGCCATGTCCTTGAAGCCGGCCTGAATCATCGCGTCGGAGACGGGCGGGAACGAGTAGAGCAGGTGCCAGATCGACGAGCCGGTGAAGCCGTTGACGACCTTGAGCCCCATCTTCTGGGCCGCGTGGACGGTGTCCATCATTTCCCTGGCCGCGCGCTCCTTGACCTTATCGGGCTTGCCGTCGCCCCAGACGTGTTCGGGCAAGATCAGCTTGTGCCGCTCGTCGATGATGTCGCAGACGGCCTGCCCGACCAGGTGGTTCGAGATCGCCCAGACCTTCAGGCCGTACTTGCCCAGCAGTTCGTGCCGACCTTTGCAGTATTGCTCATCGTTGAGCGCTTTCTGAACGTTGAAATGGTCGCCCCAGCAGGGCAGCTCGATCCCTTCGTAACCCCACTTGCTGGCCTTCTGACAGATGACTTCAAGCGGCAGGTCGGCCCACTGGCCGGTAAAGAGCGTCACGGGACGTGACATGATGCATTCTCCCAGGTGCGTGGCTGAGTCAGAAAAAAAACCATGTTATCGCGGTTGGGATCAGCATTCGACGTCGATCCCCGCCGAGGACCGAATCACCGGCCGCCACGACGCCACCGCGCGAAATCGGAGTGGTCCGGAACAGGCAAGATAGGGCGCAACTTCATCGCTGTCAAGGATTTGACGGCCCAGCTCCGAATCTCCATAATGAGGCTCTATGGCTGTCGGTCTTCCTACCGCTTTCAACCGTGACGATTCATGCCCCCACGAGCCGTGCTGTTTGATTTTGACGGCGTGATCGCCGATACCGAGAACCATCACATTGCCGCCTGGCAGCGGACATTGGCGGCTCTGGGCTGGCAAGTCCCCGACGAGGTGGCCGCCCGGTCCGCCGAGGTGGACGACCGCGTCTTCCTGCGCGACCTCTTCACCACGCAGAAGATCGAGGATGCGGACATCGACGGCTGGGTGCGCCGGAAACAGGCCCTCACCATCGCCCTGCTGCGCGACGCGCCGCGGGTCTTTCCCGGCGTCCACGAGCTGGTGGGTGAGCTGGCCGGCAGAGTGCGCCTGGCAATCGTCTCGGCAACCTGGCGCGAAAACGTCGAGACCGTGATCCAGGCGAGCGGTCTGGCCGGCTCCTTCGAACTGATCGTCGGCAAGGAGGACGTCGAAGACGTCAAGCCAGCGCCCGACGCGTACCTCCTAGCACTGCGCCGGCTGCGCCTGAAACCGCAACATGCCGTGGCGATCGAGGACTCCCCGGCGGGCCTGGACGCCGCTCGAGCCGCCGGCATGCCCCGCATCGCCGTCGGCCACCGCCGCGAGTTCGGCGCCTGGGTCGGCCAGGATGTTTACTTCTCCGGTTTCGAACCCGTGGCCGGATTGCTCCGACATCTGGGATTCTCTGGATCAAAATTATGAACATGCGTTATCGCCTTGCGTTTCTCGCCGTCTGCCTCGCATGGCACGCGGCGCGGCCAGCCCACGCCCAGGCCCCCCAGACCCAGGCCCGTCCGGCACGGGCCCGGCGCACGTTCGTGCCGATGGACTTCGAGAAGATGTTCACGGCCGGGCCGCTCTCCGATCCCCAGCCCAAGAGCACGCTCCTGCCCGCCGGGGCCGTCGCCGTCGACCTCACGCTCCGCGCCGCCGCGCCCACGGTCTGCCACTACAGCGTGAACAAGAATTTGCCGTTTGATCGGATGACCCCGTTCGACGATCGCGAGCCGTCGACCTCGCCCCGGACCAAGATCCGCGGGCTCGATCCCGATCCCGGCCGCGTCAACGACGTGTTCATCCGCTCCGCCGCCGCCCCGGCGGAGGTGCTGCACCTGCAATACCGCAGCCTCCCCGCGCCCAAACCGGGTTTCCCCAGGACGGCGAACCTGTGGGGCTCGTGGAACTTCATGGGGCGAAGGCTCGAACATGCCCGGCGCATCGACCTCTGGCTGGGCGTCCATTTCAACATCGACCAGATCCGCCGGCTGCGGCGGCTCAATCCCAACTGCCTCGTCCTGACCGACATCAACACCGTCGAGAACAACGACGTCCCCGACAGCTACTTCCTGCGCGATACGACCGGGCGGAAGATCGAGGTCTGGCCGGGGGCCTACCGGCTCAACCTGACCCGCCCCGAGGTGGCCGAGTACCAGGCCCGCTACGCCTACCAGAGAATGATTGAAAGCAACCTCATGTATGACGGTTGCTTCTTCGACAACTTCATGATGTCCCAGCGCTGGCTGACCCACGACATCTACGACAGGCCCGTCCAGCTCGACGGCGACGGCGACGGCAAGGCCGATCCCAAGGACGCCTTCGACAAGGCCTGGCGCGCGGGGGTCTTCCACGAGCTGCACACCTGGCGCAAGCTGATGCCCTGGGCGCTCACCACCGGCCACAGCCAGGGCTATCCCTATCCCGAGATCGCCGCCATCTTCAACGGCCAGGGGATCGGCTTCGAGACGACCGACGTGATCGAGGGCAAGAAGCCGTTCCACCAGCTCTGGGATTACTATAGCGCCTGGTGCACGGTCACGAGGAAGCCGGCCATCACGTCCGTCGAATCGGCCGTGCCCGACCAGATCGCCTACGGCTACGATTACCGTCCTCAGCAACACATGCCCGCTTCCACCTGGAACTTCGCGCGCGACTACTATCCTTACATGCGATTTGGCCTGGCCTTCACGCTCATGAACGACGGCTTTTTCAGCCACGAGCTGGGCGACACCGATCACGGCCAGGACTGGTGGTACGACGAACTGGATTTCAAGCTCGGAGCGCCGCTCGGCCCCGCGCGGCCGATTTCCGTGAGCCAGGCTTCGCCTCGCGAACTCTTGACCAACGGCGGCTTTGAAGACGAGCTGGAAAATTCCTGGAGCCTCTGGTTCGACCGGGGCGCGGGCTGCCGCGCGACGGTCAGCCGCGACACGAGTACGACGCATTCGGGAAAGGCAGCGGCACGTGTCAACATCGAGGCCGCCGGACGGCAAGGCGGCATCGAGCTGACCCAGCACCGGCGGGCGATCGAGAAGGGCAAGAACTACGACCTGACATTCCGGGCCAGGGCCGACCATCCGCTGGAGATCACCTGCATCTCCTCCAAAGGCTCACCCGGCTGGGACAACTACGGCCTGAACCGGAACGTCCGGCTGACCGACAAGTGGCAAGCCGTTACCTTGACCTTCGAGGCGCGGCGAGCGGCGAGCGACGCCCGTGTCCAGTTCCTCTGCGGCGACGAGACGGGCACATTCTGGGTCGACGACGTCTCCCTCAAGGAACGCGGTGAAGAGATTTACCGCCGCGACTTTCAGAAGGGCGTGGTCCTGCTCAACGGCACGCGCGCACGGCAGACCATCACCGTCGGCGACGGTTTCGCGCGGCTCAAGGGAGACCAGGCGCCGCGGCACCAGTACATTCTCGACGATCACGCCAATCCCGGGTTCAAGACGACTGGAGCCTGGCACGAAGAAGCGATGGGAACCAAGGAATGGCACGCGATTCCGCCCTATTATCACGCCTGGAACAATCGCTGCCACCTGCTGGCTGACAGTACGGGCGAGGCAAGCTGGGACCTGGACCCGCGCGGGCCGGGCACGTACTCCATCCAGGCCTGGTGGGCCGCCGCGCCCGGCGCCAAGAGCTGGACCGGCCAGGCCGTCTACGAGGTGCTGGCGGACGGTCAGATCGTCGCGACCAAAACGCTCGATCAGACGCGAGCCGGCGATGAGTGGCACACGATCGCCGAGGGGCTGAAGCTAACCCCCGAGCAGCATCCCACCGTGCGGATCAGGAACGGCGGCGGCGGGATGCTCGTGGCCGACGCCCTCCACGTGTTCTCCGCCGAGCGGTACAACGACGGGACCGTCACCCGGGAAGTCACGCTGGAACCGATGGACGGAATCGTGCTGCGGCGCGTCAAGGCGGCGGATCGCTAGAGTGGTCAACAGCCGGATTGCACACGGATCAGATATCGTATCGTCCGCTGTGCGGACCGTGGGCATAGGCTGGCAACGGTCCGCACAGCGGACCCCACGAGGAGCGTTCGTCACGAAAACCGCTTCGAAGCAGAAAGGAACGACGACGTGATCATGCGATCTTGGAAAATCCATGTCGCTTGTCTGGCGATCGTCTGCATCGTGCCAGGCTGGGTCTGGGCCGGCGATGACGACGCTCAGCATGCTCGGACTATCCCTCTGGTCAACCCCGGCTTCGAGGCCGACAGGCCGCTGGAAGGATGGAGCCTGCACGTTCACGGGGCTCAGCCCGAAATCCACCATGCGACCGCGAGTCGGCATGAAGGCCGGCAATCGCTTCGAATCCGTGCCAGCACCCCGTCCGACACGGCGCTGGGGCAGGAGGTCAAGCTGTGGCCCGGGCGCTGGTATCGCCTCAGCGGCTGGGTCCGCACCGAGCAGCTCGACCCGCAAGGCGCGCCCACCTGCGGCACCTTCCAGATTCAGGGCCCGGGCGGCAACGGCATCGTGGCGGCTGGCCAAAATCATCCCGGTACGTGCGACTGGATCAAGGAAACGCTCTGCTTCACGCCTCCTGCCGGCGACGGCGCCACGCGCATCGCCGTTTTCTTCGTCGGCTACGGCAAGGGGACGGGAACCGCCTGGTTCGATGATCTCGCGCTCGAGGAGATCGACGGCGAGGTTTCGACGCTGACCGTCACGAACCAGCCGATCGGCTCGGGCACGATCAGCCCCTTCCAGTACGGCCAGTTCATCGAGTATCTCTGCGGCCTGACGCCTTCCATGTTCGCCGAGCAGGTGTTCGACGGCAGCTTCGAAGGAGTGCCTCCCTACCGTGTCGAGTTCCGCAAGGAAACCGATCGGCTGGAGAAGCCGTGGTATCCCGACGGTGCCGTTCATCGCGGCGAGTTCGTCCTCGATTCCGCGCGGCCGTTCAACGGGAAGTTTGCCCAGCGCATCACCCAGCAACCGGGCGATCCCTGCACGCTGGGCGTCTCGCAGGAAGGCAAGCACGTGAAAATCGGTGAACCGCTCCGCTGCGCGCTCTCGCTCCGGGCCGCGGAGCTCACCTCTCCCGTGCGGGTGGCCCTCTGGGGCCAGGGCAAGACGTACGCGTGCACGACATTTCAGCCGACTTCGCGGTGGCGGCGCTACGAGGCCACCCTGGAGCCAGTGGGGACGGATTCCGCGGCGACCTTGACGATCTCGTTCCGCGGTCCGGGAACGCTTTGGATCGACCAGGTCTCACTCATGTCGACCGACAACATCTTCGGCTGGCGACGCGACGTGGCCCAGGCGCTCAAGGAACTCAGGCCGGGC
>JBMFUH010000290.1:0-7692 GCA_049966735.1 Isosphaeraceae bacterium | reverse complement strand
CCGCTTTCAAGGCTCCCAGCGCGCTTAAGTCCCAGCCGGCCCCGTGCAGATAGGCTTCGAAGGAACCGGTTTGATAGGTGCCCTCGACGAAGCGAATCCGCCTGGCGCCGGCCCGGTCCAGCAGGGTGGCCGTGGCCAGGACGACGTCCGGATGGACGTGGTACGTTCGAGGGGCGGGCAGGCCGAGCGCGGGCTGTTTGACGTTTCCCGTGAGGTTCACCTTGACGACGACCGTCTTGCCCGAGACAAGCCCGGTCAGACCGCCAAGCTGGTCGGCCATGACCTGGAGCTGGCGGAAGATCGCCTCACGTTCGTAGGACTTGCAGCGCGCAATGCTCACGGGCGAGGAAGGACTTGACGTCGCGGCGCGAAGCGGCAGCGGAACCAGTGGTGTCAGAATCGAAGCACCGGCGGCCCGCAGGAATGCGCGACGATTGCAAGAAAACCCCATGAGTGTGCTCCTCAGCCTTCCGGCAAGCAGGGTACGGAACCGACGTGATCACGATAAGCCCGTGCAATCCATCAAGAAGAGCAAATGCCCTCGCTGCTCGGCTCCCTTGACATTTCCGCTGCTCATTAGACCCGGCCCCAGGCAGCCCCGTCCAGAGAATTCACTCGAACCTCGAAGCGACGAGACGGCCCCTTGGATCGGGGCGCGGGGGGTGGTATGCTGAACCGGCTCATGTCGGGAGGCTCGGAGCCCGCGTTGGTTTTCCCAGCCTTCCGAGTAACTCTCTGGTCCCGAGCTCTCGATCGCGCCAATGGAAATGAGGGCGACATGATTCGCGTGGGAATTGTCGGCTTAGGGTTCATGGGGCGAATGCACTATCGCTGCTGGAAGGCGCTTCCAGGCGCCAGGATCACGGCGATCTGCGAGTCCAATCCCAAGGTGCTGGCCGCCGCGGGGGAACCGTCCAAGGGAAACGTCGAGGGGGCGGCGGATCACGTGGACCTCAGTGAGCTTGCCGTCCATTCCGACCTGGGCGAACTGCTGGCGGCCGGCTCGGTCGACGCCCTGTCGATCACGTTGCCCACGCACCTCCACGCCGATACCACGGTCCAGGCGCTCCAGGCCGGCGTGCACGTGCTCTGCGAGAAGCCGATGGCCCTCTCCGTGGAAGACTGCGATCGCATGACCGCCGCGGCCCAAAGCGCGGGCCGCGTGCTCCAGATCGGCCATTGTATCCGATTCTGGCCTGAGTATGTCGTCACGCGTCAGCTCATTCAAGGAGGGGAGTACGGCCGGCCGATCGCCGCGTCGTTCCGCCGGTTCACGGCCCTGCCCACCTGGAGTCCCGATAGCTGGTTCGCCGACGAGAAGCGGTCCGGCGGTCAGCCGCTCGACCTGCACATCCACGACACCGACTACATTCATCACGTCTTCGGCATGCCCGCCGCCGTGAGCAGTGTGGCCGACGGCCCGCAGACCTACATCTCGACGCAGTATCATTACGAGAACGGTCCGGCCGTGGTCGCCGAGAGCACCTGGCGCATGGCCCCCGCGTTTGGTTTCGAGATGAGCTTCGTCGTCGTCCTCGAGCGGGCGACGATCCTCTTCGACTCGACGCGCACCCCTGCCTTCCGCGTCTGTCCTCCTGAAGGCCCCGCGTTCACTCCCGAGGTTCCTGCCGGCGACGGCTATTCACGGGAGGTCGAGCATTTCGTCCGCGCGGTAGCCGGTGCCAGGGTCGAGCCAGTCATCACCCCCCAGGAAGCTCGCGAGACCATCCGGCTGATCTTCGCCGAGAAGCAAGCGGCCCGCGAAGGACGACGCGTGACGCTCTGATATTGGAGCGGCGGCAACTCGATCGCCGCGGCGGCATGCGCGTCGTTGTCCTGGCTCACGCGATCGCCGCGACTGCCTGGAGAATACCCTTGATGTAGCCATAAGCAAACGCGAACGCTTGCAGGCCTTGCGGGTCGTCAGGATGATGGGGGACATGGTCAGGCATGAGCATGTACTGGTAGCCAACTTCCTGAAGCGTGAGCGCCACCTGGAGCATGTCCATGTCTCCCTCGTCGGGGTAGACTTCCTGGAAAAGGTCGCGGTGGCCGCGGATGTTGCGGAAGTGAACGTTGAAGATCTTCTCGCGCCGGCCAAATTCGCGAATGATGTCGTGAATCTCCCTGCGCGGGCCCTGGAGCATCTCGGCCGTCGTTCCCAGGCACAGGTTCAGGCCGTGGTATGGGCTCTCCTGGATTGACACGAACTTGCGCAGGCCCTCGGGCGTTCCCAAGACACGCACGACGCCCTGGTAGCCCGACGGCGGCACGCCCGGGTCGTGGGGATGGCAGGCGGCGCGGACCTTGTACTCGTCGCAGACCGGGATGATCCGGTCGAGGAAATACGTGATTCGCTCCCAGGCAAGATCGGCCGTGACCTTGCCGGCCCTGGTCAAAGGAGGGAATTCCTTCGCCTCGGCCAGCCGCCAGGTGCTGTAGCGTGATCCACCCCGGCCGGGTGTCGTGCCGGTCCGCAACACGCCCAGAAAGCTCATGTTGTACTTGAACGCGGGGATCCCGGCCTCGGCGCAGGCCGCGATCATCTTCTGGATGTGCTCGATGTCGCGGTCGCGCTCCGGGCTCTTGCCCAGCATGATCGCGCCCCTGCGCTCGCGGTCAATGTGGCTGGACGACAAGAGCGGCAGGGCGACCATATCCAGCGCGATGCCATGTTTCTCGCAGAGGTCTCGCGTTTGCTTCAGGTCTTGAGCGCTCCAGAAGCCTTTTTCCCCCGGGTTGGGCGGATAACCGCAAATGTGATTGACGCCATTTCGCTTGAGGTAGTCCAGCATCCGGGCCGTCGTGGGCCCCTGCTGCGTGCCCAGGCGCATCTTCAGTGGCTTGCCGGACCGCGTTTGAGCTTCGACACCTTGAGCCTGGACGCTCCCGTGGTTTCTTTCCCCCTGAAGCAACACGGCTCCGGTTCCCGCGACAGACACAAACGTTCGTCGGTTCATGGCGTGCGTCTCCTCTGTACTTGGCGTTCGTGGCCCGGAAGAATGGCAATGCGGGGTCTCGCCCCGCTAGAATACAAACAGGCTGATTCAATCTCCAAGCGGACGAGATTCGACGATGCCGATATTGATTCCTGACGAGACACTGAATGAAGCAGGATTGAGCGAGCGCGAGGGCCTGGTCGAGATTGCCTGCCGGCTCTTCGAGGCGGGCAAGCTCACGCTTTGGTCGAGTGCTCGACTGGCTCAGCTTTCGCGGGTCGCATTCGAGCAGGAGCTTCAGGCCAGGCACATTGCACTGTATCGTCCGACTGTCGCCGACCTCGATGCAGATCTGAAAGCTCTGGACCAGATTGGAACCTGACATTGACCGTCATCGTGAGCGACACGTCGCCGATTCGGGCTCTATCCCACCTGAACAGGGTCGAGCCTCCGCAGGAACTGTTCGGAGCCGTGCTCATTCCGCCAGCGGTGGAGCAGGAGCTGAGGAGCCCACCATCTGGATTACCGTTCGTTGACGTAAGCCAGATTGGCTATATCAGTGTCCGAGCGCCACGGGATAACAAGCAGGTCGCAGTATTGATGCGCACTCTCGATCCAGGGGAGTCGGAGGCCCTGGCGTTGGCCGTGGAGCTGGGTATTTCCGTCATCCTGATCGACGCGGCGGCGGGCCGTGCAGCCGCCATGCGGCTTGGCCTCCTTCCGGTGGGTGTCCTGGGCACTCTCGTGAGAGCCAAAACAACGGGGGCTTGTCGACCGCGTGGAGCCGTTGATCGACAGACTTGAAGGAGAGATTGGTTTCTTTGTCTCACAGGAGCTTCGTGCCGAGATCCTTCGTAGAGCTGGTGAGCCGTAACCCGTTCTGCCCCTGACCTAGAGAATCAGGGATAGCACAGCAGTAGGAGAGGTCCCATGACGCGATCGAGTTTTGGCCGGATCAGTCTGTACTTCGGGCTGTTGCTGCTGACCACATTCACTCTGCCGGCGGCTCCGCCCAGCGAAAAATCGGTCTTCACGGCCGGCTTCGCGGAGCGGGACATCTCTCCCGCGGTCGGCATGGAGCAGCCGGGAGGCTACGGCAAGGCTTATCATCGGTCGTTCCATGACCCGTGCAAGGCCCGCGCGGCGGTGTTCGACGACGGCAAGAACCGGGTCGCCATCGTCGGCATCGACGCCCTCTTCATTCGCCGTCAGACAGTGGAGAAGGTCCGGACCGCCATCCACAAGCGTTGCGGCATCGAGCCGACTTCCATCCTGATCAGCGCCTCGCACACGCATTCCGGCGGGCCGATCGGCTACTGCCTGCCCGGCGAGTTCGACGACGCCTCGCCGCTGGTGAAATCGCTCGTTTACGATCACACCGTCTGCGGCAATCCCGAATATCTGGCCAAGGTCGAGCGGGGAATCATCGAGGCCGTCCGTGACGCCGATGCGCGGCGGACTCGGGCTCGCTGTGGCTTTGGCTTCGGCATCGAGGACAAGGCCGCGTTCAACCGCCGGTTCCGGATGAAGGACGGTTTCGCGATGACCCATCCCGGACAGGGCAATCCCGCGATCATCGAGCCGGCCGGTCCGACGGACCCACAAGTGGGAGTGCTCGGCGCCTGGAGCGAACAAGGGGACTTCCTGGGTTGCATCGTCAACTTCGCCTGTCACGGCACGACGGGGCCGGGGGGCATCTCGGCCGACTACATCGCCTACGTGGAGCAGGCGATCCGGGGGCTTTTAGGCGAGAAGGCCGTGGTCGTCTTCGTGCCCGGCGCGGCGGGGGACGTCACCCAGGTAGACAACCGCAGCCCCTACCAGATCAAGCAGTTTGGCGAGGTCGCCGCGCGATACGTGGGCGGGCGTGTCGGCGCCGAGGCCGTGAAGACCCTGCTGGCGATGGAGCAGGGGGTCGAACCGATCGCGACCGTGGCCGCGGAAGATCGCGTGCTCAAGATTCCGCGACGTCGACCCAGCTCCGAACATCTGGCCCGGGCGCTCGAACTGGTCAAGAAAGATCCCCAGACGGTCGACGTCACGGACTGGACATTTGCCAAGGAGACCGTGGTTCTCGACGCGCGGATTGCCCGTGAACCGGTCGCGCCGGTCGAGGTCCAGGCCGTGCAGGTTGGGCCCGCCGTCTTCCTGGCCTGCCCGGCCGAGTACTTCTGCCAGTTCGGCCTGGACCTGAAGGCCAGAAGCAAGTTTCCTTTCACGTTCCCGGTTTCGCTGGCCAACGACTCGATCGGTTACGTTCCCACGGAGGAGGCACTCAGCCCCAAGGGCGGCGGCTACGAGACCCGGCTCACCAGCTACAGCAACCTGGAACCGGCAGCCGGCCGGCGCATGGCCGACGCCTTGATCGGGCTTTCCTCGGAGATGAAGCCGGGGCCCGTTCCGCGCCCCCCCGCCCTGCCGCCTTTCCGAGGCAAGCCGTGGTCCTACGGCAACCTGCCGCCGCAGCTCGATTGAGTTTCAAAGTTCTGCCCTTCTGGCACAGGCAATTGCCGCTCTGAGCAAGACAATCGAGAGCAAGATGAGCCAAGTGGCGTAGGGGAGAATCAGCGTTTCAATCAACGACGCGGCCATGCCACTGTGGGTCGTGACCCAAACTGTGAGCATGGCGAGTGTCTTCCGCCTCATATACAGTATTCCGAGCATCGTTACCACGGCCCCGGCGAAGAGGAACCGGCACCGGCCGCGTTGGCTTTTCGCCTGATCGACGGCGTAGACCAAGGCGGGAGCGATCATGACCGTGTCGTAGAGGCGGTGATAGAGGAAAATAACCGAGAAGAGCGACAAGAGGACGGTTCCCTGGACTCGCGAGATCTTTCTGCTGATGATCTCCCAGCCCAGCCAGGCCCCGACGAGGATCAGAGTCAGACCCTGGATCAGCGCCAGCGAACTCCGATGATGCACCCCCAATCGGTAGGCCAGGTGGTCAATTCCCAAGATCCACTCGTTGTAAGGCCCCTGATAAGAAACGTCGTTGACTCGGCCAGGCATCGAAAGCTGGCCGATATAGCCGATCTCCAAGCGAAGGTCCTCGATGATTCTGGACGCCTGGCCTCCAAGAAGGATCAAGATCACGCCCGTCACCGCGAGGGCAATCCAGCTTTTCCGATCGGCTTTTCTCGTAAAGAGCAGGAGGAAAGGCAGCATCGTGCTCACTTTCATGGTGGCGACCCCAAGGACTGCGCCCGCCCGGTACGGTTCCTGACGCGCCTGACACTCCAGCGCCAGAAGGATTAGGGCAGTGGCCACCAGGGAGAGTTGGCCTAACTGAATCGTGGCCATGCAGGCGTCCGAGAGACCGAAGGCGGTAGCCAGAGCCCAGAGTTCGGCGTTGGATAATCCGGAAGGTCCATCGGTCCCTTGCATGGCCAAGACACGCCTCGCCTGCCAGACCACAGTGAATGCCAGAACTGAATTGACGATCGTCCACACGGCCAGACCCGTCGAGAAGGGAACCGCGGCGATCAGAGCGAAGATTGGGTACGTCGTTGGCTGGTTCAAGATGGGATGATGCGTGAATCGGCTCGGCAAGTAAGGGGAGACTCCGGCCAGAATGTCCAGACCAGCCTTATGGAAGATCCGGTAGTCGACTCCCAAACTCCCGGACCTGCCGAGGAAGACGAGGCGGACCACCGAAGCAAGGACACCACACGCGGTGACAACCCACAGCAGGTGGGCCGACATTTGCCTCCGCGCGATAAGCCAACTGACGCTGAACAAGGCCAGACCAGCGGACGGATAGACAATCCCATAGAGCAGAACGGCATCCTTCATACGAAAGCCCTCTTGCATCGGCGGAACAGGAGTGACTGTCAAGAGTTGCAGCCGACTACGCTCCCGAATCCTAGCATGGTTCAAGAATTGTAGCATGGTTCAAGTTGAACCCTGCCCGAAACAAAGCCGGCATTCATGAATTCTTCGCGAGAAACCGGGATGGTGTCCCCCGAACTCGGCCCGGGCGGACTGCCGCTGGCCTCCGCGCTGCCCTCTTGCTTCACGACGGCCCTCAGGCGACTCTGGGGAAGGGACGCAATGCGCCGGGACAAGACGGCCGCGATGGACTTCTGAGCTCAGTCGCCCGGACGCGACGGCGCCGTCCCAGAATGGCTCAGATGTGGTTGCGAGAGGCTTAGCGCACCGGACTGGTGGAAAAGGTGAGGCTATGATGAAACTTCGGATTGTGGCGCTCATTCCGCTCTTTTTTGGATTGGCTGAGATTCGCGCCGCCGAGGAGAACGGCTTCTCCGTGCGAGGGCTCCGCTGTGAGTACCTTGAGAATCCCCTGGGCATCGACGTCGAGAAACCGCGGCTGAGCTGGCAACTCAGCCCGGGGCCCCGCGGACAGCGGCAGACGGCCTACCACATCCTGGTGGCCAGCAGCCTCGACAAGCTCCGGAATGATCAGGGTGACCTCTGGGACTCGGGAAAAGTCGACTCCGATCAGTCAGTCTTCGTCGAGTATGCGGGCCGGCCGCTGACCTCGGGCGAGCGCTGCTGCTGGAAGGCGCGCGCCTGGGACAAGGACGGCCAGCCCTCGCCCTGGAGCGCGCCCGGCCTGTGGTCAATGGGCCTCTTGCGACCATCCGACTGGACGGGCCAATACATCGGCCTGGGACGTCCGGCGAACGTGAAGGAGGGAACGCCGCTTCCCTTCCCCTGGCTGCGCAAGACGATCGAGCTCAAGGAGAAACCAAGGCGAGCTTTTGCCTACGTCAACCCGCTGGGCTACTACGAG
>JBMFUH010000289.1:0-7709 GCA_049966735.1 Isosphaeraceae bacterium | reverse complement strand
GTTGTCCACAGGGCGGATGAGGGGCGATCCTATTGGCCCTTGTCGGCCCTCACCCGGCCTCCGGCCACCCTCTCCCGCAGGAAAGGGTCGCAATTGCCGCCGAGCCTGGTGAACGCAACAGCGATGAGAACCTATCGCCTCGTCGGCAGCGCAGGCTGAAAGCGAAACGTCTTGATCTCGTACGGATGTAGATCAAAGCGCACGCCGTCATTCTTTATCTGCAAGGCACTCCCGGGATCCTCCAGCAGATTGACCTCGCGGGCACCTGAGATCATGGCGTGCAGCTTCAGGATCGCCCGCGACGTGGCCTTGCCGGCGGATTCGTAGATCCTCACGACGATCCCGCCGTCGCGCGCGGGCGTCACGTCGGAGAGCACCACGTTCGGCGCCGAGACGTCGAGAAAACCCCAGCCGCTCGTGAGCGGTCCCGTGTGTGGGCCTACGATTCGGGCAATCAGCGGATCGACAAACTCCCGGCCCTGCTGGACGATCCTCGCTTCCGCCCAGCCGCCTGAATGAGGCACCAGCGCCAGGCGCATCGTCCGCTCCTTGCCCAGTTGAAAGCCAGACTCCGACGACATGCCCGGCTCGTAACCGCCGCCAAACCCATACGCGCCCAGCGTGTGCGCCCGGAGCAACGAGACCATGAGCGTACCGCCGGCCATCACATTGCCCGGAAGACCGTAATTCAAGACCGCCAGCCCGCGCTTGCCGTCGCCGTAATCCACCCAGTTCTGGGCAGGAAACTCGATGCCCTCGGGACGTGCGATCGATCCGAAGGGGATTTCATGAACGCTCTTGCCGTTCTTGATCGTCGTCGGGAAGAGGGCCTGGTAGCGGACGTACTTCTCGTTGTTGATGAGCTTGTACGTGACCTCGATTCGCGGCAATTCCGCATACGTCCGGATGGTCGTCTCGTACTTGCCGGCGCCAAACGGGTGCGCCACGTGGAACTCGGAAAACACGGGACCGACTTGAAGAGTTCCAGGCTTATCCTTGAATTCGTTGCTGAACTTCGCCTGGCCGGTCTTGGGTACCTCCTGGCGGGTGGTCATGGCGATCTTGCTGCCCCCGTCGAGCCCCCGGTACAGCTCCCAGAGATCGCCATGATCGTCTTGCCGCGAGACGATTCCGGCCGGGCCGGCAAAGACTTCCCAGTCGTCCGGCTTGACGCGCAGGTTCTTGATCGCGCCGGTGGCACGGTCGAAGGCGAGGCGATAGGTCGGATTTTCCAGGGCGTCGTCGTTCGAGCTGTGCGGAACCGCGGACTTCACATGCTGATCGCGCTTGCCCACCCGGAACACGCGAAAACCGAGTGCGGGAATGTCGCGCGCCAGGAAGGCGATCCGCGCGGTCTGCAAGGCGCCGTCTTCGTAGTTCGTCATTTGCTCAACTTGATATGTCACTTCCTTGCCTTGATCGTCGTGAATCGTGATTCCCCTCAAGCCGGGCTGGCTGAAACCGAGGTCGACCTCGGCGAGGTCCGTCCGCGGGAAGCCTTCCCGGTTGAACACGACGACGGGAATCTCCGCCATGGAAGTGTCGATCTTCGAGGCGAGGGCGTTCCAGCCGGTGTCGATCAGCTCGTCGGCAACCCGGCGCGAGAACTCGTAGCCGCGGATGGTGTCGTCGTACACGTGGTCGGTCATGACGCCGGAGGAGAGGTCGTGCGTCTCGTTGAACAGGACCGGCTCCCAGGCCCGCCATACCGCGTCACTGTCGAACGGGGCACCCAGGCAGTGGCCCAGCGCGCCCAAGCTCTCGGCCGTGAGGAGCTTTTGCTCCATGATCCTCATCCACTGTTTGAGTTCAATCCGGCTGCTGTAGGTGCCCTGGAAGATCGGATTGAGGCTGCCGCGATACACGGGACGATCGGTGCGTTTGGCCGCGATGACCTCGAAGTCGGAAGGGACGCCCATCTTCAAGACGAACGGGGCGTCTCCCTTCTCGTTGAAGGCGTGGACGAGCGGAGCGAGGTGTTCCTCGGGAACCGAGACATCGGCGCCGGCGAGCCCCACCCGGTCATTGCCGTGGGAGTTGGGCGTGAGCATCGCGTAGCGCTGCTTCATGAACTTCTCGAACTCCGGCAGCGTGTGCGGGGAGCCGTAGAGCAGGCCATAGCTGTAAGGAAGCCAGAAGGCGGGAATGCAAGTGCCGTCGATTCCCTCCCAGAGGTATTCCGAGGGATGATCGGGCCGGTTCGCCCCGCGCTGGTGCCAGAACGACTTGAAACCGGCCAGCGTGAGGAGCTGAGGAATCTGGGCGTGATGGCCGAAGCTATCGAGCAGCCAGCCCGTGGTCACGTCGACGCCCAGCTTGTCGCGATAGTACTGCTTGCCATACTGCAACTGGCGGATGAACGTCTCGCCGCCCGGCATGTTGACGTCGGGCATGACATCCATCGCGCCGACGAGTTGCAGCCGCCCCTCGGCGAGAAACCTGCGAAAGTCGCGCTCCTGATCCGGATACCGATCGAGAAATGGCTTCACGTAAGCAACCTGATCGAGCACGAACCGGAAATCGGGCTGTTCCTTGAGCAGCTTCATCGCCTTGAGGATATTGGGCAAGCCCAGCTCCAGATATTCCTCGCGGGTCTTGAACACCGCGCCCTCCCAGTGGGTGTGTGGAATGACCCAGAAGGTGGGCTTGGGCGCTGTCTCGGGAGCTTCGGCCGCAGGCACGGGATACGTGACCGAGATCAGGCCGAGGCCGAGAGCCAAGCGTAGAATGTGAACAGGCATGTGGATCTCCGAACGTTTCAGGGACGATCTTGGGCAGCATCAAGACGCCGGGACATGCCAGAGAAACCGAGACGGATCTCCGTCGGCTTCTCGATCGTGGCGTTCAGCCAGAGAGTGCGACCATCCCACGCATATTTGGCGGGGCTGAGATTGTTCCCATCCAGATGGACAGTCAACGGGCCGTCAGGAGCACCGGCCAGCTCGAAAACCGGGTTCATCACGTCGGGCAAGGGCTTGAGCTTGATCGTGACGGTCTTATCTTGCACGGACAGGCGCAGAGCGCGCCGCTCGGGAGCGTACGTGTTGAAGTCAAGCTTGCCGCCTTGGACCTCCATCGAGGGAGGAAATGCGAAGCTCTCGGCCCACTTGCCCAGCTCGATGTCGGACGCGGCGGACATCCCGATCAGCCAGACCCAGCGGCGGATCGACAACGGCCTGGAACGCCCCTGACTGTCGAGTTCCGCCCGCTGGGCGGCTCGGACAGGTTCCGGCTTCACCCTGGCCCAGCTCATCACGCTGTTGTGGCAGGGGGTCAGGGCGATGCGATCATCGATCTTGTATCCGGTCGCATTGCCGCGGGCCAACGGCCAGTGGCTGCCCCAGTAGCACGGCGTCACGACCTGGCCCCGGTCCGTGAACGCGCCGAAGATCACCTCGGGAAACTGTCGGTCCAGCGGATTGAAGTAAATCGCCGACATCGGTTCGTCCT
Organism: Isosphaeraceae bacterium; assembly: GCA_049966735.1. GTDB lineage: Bacteria > Planctomycetota > Planctomycetia > Isosphaerales > Isosphaeraceae > Aquisphaera. Next base: position 4,259 of record JBMFUH010000289.1, on the reverse strand, counting down.
TGTTCAACCGCAACCGATAGATGCTGGGGGGCGTCATCGCCTGGCGCAACCTGTCGAGTTCTCCCGACGGTGAAGGGAACCGGAAACCCCATTTCCGGCCGTCCAGACCGGTCGCGTCAACGAGGTTCTCGGGCAGCACGTTGAAGGGATAGGTCCCCTGCGGCGTGAGGATGATGAACTCGCTCAGTTCGTAGTCGTGGGTTGGGTCGGCCTTCAGGTTCAGGACCCTCGTGCCGAAGCCGTCCGGATAGAAGTAGTAGTCCTCGACCGCCTCATCGCCCCAGACCTGGTAATGCAGGTCGGTTGACTGATACCTCCAGCGCACGTGCACGCGAGCCGGCGTGCTGGCGATGGTCTCCACGCGTCCGTAGCGCAGTTCCTTGTCCATGAGCGGCTCGACGCAATCGGCCGCGCCCGGCACGCGCGAGATCATCTCGGCCCATTCGTAGCAGGCGCCGGTGTTGTGCTTGCCGGCCCAGAAGGGAATGTAGCTGGACCCGCGCCAGAAGACGAAACGGGCTCCATTGGGCAGGGACACGACCACGTCTTGAAGTGAGGGGTCCCAGCCATCTTCATACTTCAGCGACGAGAGCGCTCCCGTTTTCGGATCTCGTACGGAGATGGGGGCGTCATAGCGGAGCTTCGTGTAGGCCGCTCCGAACCGCGGCCACTTGGGAGGATTGCGAACGAGCATCACCGGAATGGACTTCCGCGCCAGCTCATTGCCTTTGCCATCCACGAGCAAGACCTGAAGCACGTCGCGATCGAGAGTCTTCGGCGGCTCGGGAAGCGCGAGCGTGAGCCGTTGCTTCTGCCCCTTGCGCAGGTTGACCGATGCCGTTGTCGCGCAATCGGGCGCTGACGGGTAGAAGGCACGAATTCGGGCGCCGGCCTCGTCCCGTTCGCGGCAGATCAGCGCAATCTCGATCGTCCCCTTCTGGACCGGCCCGAGCAGGAGCCAGCCGTGGGGAACGAGGATGGTGCCCAGGTCGACAGGATTGATCACCATCTCGGGACGGGCGACGGCGTCGAAGTCGAAGCTGGCGATCTTGAGCGGCTGCCGCACCAGATCGATTCGCCCGGAACGGTCCGGCTTGGCGGCGGAGAGCACGACTTCATTGCCGTATTCCGAAAACGCCAGTGTAGCAGAGCAGGGGGGCTTGCCGGAGAAGCTGAAAGGGTGACGGCCGACTTCCTTGCCTCGAAGCAGGACAGTCAGCACATAGTCGGCATACGCTGGCTGCTCGGTCGACTCGATGACCGCCGTGAGGGGATGGCCGACTCGATCGAGGTCGAATGGAGGCCGCCAGGGATGAGCCGTGGCCACCGTGATCTTATAGCCGCTTTTCTTCGCCTCCTGCATCTCACCCGTAGGGTCCGCTATGCGGACCGTGAGCAGCCGCTGAGGAGCTTGCATCCCGCACGTAGGGTCCGCTGTGCGGACCGTGGCCAGCCGCTGAGGAGCTTGCATCCCGCACGTAGGGTCCGCTGTGCGGACCGTGGCCAGCGGCCGGGAATCGGTCCGCCCAGCGGACCCTACAAGTATCCCCGGCCGAGTGCTTAGCAGCAGCCACAGCAGTGCTGACACAGCTATAACATAGCTGACTTTAGTTAATTCGTGACGCATCATGAATCGTTCCTCAACTTCCCGCAACCAGCTTCCGCACGGCGGCGACGATCCGCTCGGCGTCGGGCCGGTAGGCGTTCTCGAGGACGGGGGAGAACGGAACGGGCACGTCGGCGGAGGCCACGCGGACAACGGGGGCGATCAGGCTGTCACCGCAGTGCTCCATCAAGCCGGCCGCGATCTCGCCGCTGACCCCGCCTGTCTTCGGCCCCTCCTCGACGATGATGACCCGCCCGGTCTTGTCGACCGACTTGCCGATCGTCGCGTAGTCGATGGGGGCGAGGCTGCGGACGTCGATCACCTCGCAGTCGATGCCCTCGCCCGCGAGTTGCTCGGCGGCCTGGGTCGCCCGGTGAAGCATGAGCAGCCAGGCCAGGATGGTCACGTGCTGCCCCTCTCGGCGGACGGCAGCGCGGTCCAGCGGCACGGTGTAGTCCTCGTCGGGGATCTCGGAGGTCGCGTCGACCGCGCCCGGCTCGGTGCGCGCTCCCTTCGATCCGTAGAGCAGCTTGTGCTCGAAGATGAGGACCGGGTTGTCGTCGCGCACGGCGCTCTTGAGCAGGCCCTTGGCATCATAGGCGTTGGACGCGGCGACGACCTTGATGCCGGGAACTCCGGTAAAGTAGCGCTCCATGCTCTGGGCGTGCTGCGAGCCGCGCCCGGTCGCTCCCACGGGCGCCCGCATCACCAGCGGAACCTTGACCGTGCCACCGGACATGTAGCGCAGCTTGGCGGCGTTGTTGACAATCTGGTCCATCGCCAGAAAGAGGAAGTCGCCGTACTGCACGTCGACGATCGGCCGCATGCCCATGATCGCCGCCCCCACCCCCGCGCCGAAGAAGCCCAGCTCGGCGATCGGCGTGTTGAGCATCCTCTCGGGAAACTCCTTCTCCAGGCCCAAGGTCACGGTGAAGGCGCCTCCCCATCCGCCTGGCACGGCAATATCCTCGCCCATGCAGAAGACCGACGGATCGCGCCTCAGCTCCTCGGCAATCCCTTCCCGCAATGCCTCGGCAATGCTCAGCCGCTTCATCGCTTCACGACCTCTCTCGTGGGACAAGATTCCAATCTTTTCCATGTTTATGTAAAGAGATAAATCGATTAGCAAACTCGTGTGGAGGTCGACTCGCACGTTTGTCCGCGACCTATTGTAGCCAGGTTTTCAATCGTCTGTAGAGGCTCGATCCCGGTCGTGATTTTCTTGACGGAGGGTCCATTCTTGGCGGCAGGAAACCGGTCGCTTAGGCAGGGCGAAAAAATAACCTTTACAACTTCCGGGGTCGCGGTTTGATGGAGTAGTTCCAGTCACCATGAAATTTTGCGCGAACGATCCGGAGTTCGGCAAGCTCTTCGTCACCGACTACGACACCGGTTTCGTATCGGCGTGGGTCGATCGCGGCGCGCACGGTCAGTCCGGTCTTGGTTGTTGTATTTGCGATGAGATTCACGATGACCTCGTATGTAGTAAGCGGACGGCCGCGCCAGTTCTTGGTGATGAAACAGAACAACCGGTGCTCGATCTTGTTCCACTTGCTAGTGCCGGGCGGAAAGTGACAGACGTGCAAGGTGATGTCCAATTCGTCGGCCAAAGCTTGCAGGGATTTCTTCCACAATCGATTACGGCTGCTGTTGCTGCCACCTCCGTCCGCCGTGATCAACAGTTTGCTGGCTCGCGGAAACCGAGCCGAGCCCATTTCGCTCCACCAACGGTGGATGCTCGCGCATGCGAACTCGGCGGTGTCGTGATCGATCCCGACGCTCACCCATCCTTCGTTGCAGGCCAGGTCGTAGATTCCATAGGGAATCGCCTTGCCCAATTTCGGATCGGGAAAGTCGTGGACGTTTACGGTTTCGGGTTGGCCCTTGGGGTGCCATTCTTCACCCGGATTCTTGAATTCTCCCACCAATTCCTTCTTTTTCGTGTCTACGGAGATGACGGGCTGGCTCCGCCGATGAAAGGCCACCACTTGGCGGTTGATATACTCGAACTGATCATTCCGATCCGGGTGCGACGAACCTTCGCGAGTTTTGCGGTTGGCTTGCAGGCTGTAGCCGTTTCGCTTCAACAGCAGAGCGACTGTACGATCCGAAACGGGGTGATGCTGTTTCGTCAATTCCTCGGCCAATTTGGCCGTACTCTTGCAGGTCCAGCGCAAGGGCGACATGGGATCGCCACGCGTGGCGGGTTCGATCAATCGTTCCAGTGCCTCCAACAGACCCGGATCCGTTTCCGTCACCGCCCGGCGTCCGCCGCCCGAGCGCCGAACACGGGCAGCAATCACCGCACGGCTCTTCGGCGAGTCTTGCAAGTCCTCGATTCCCGCCATGATCGTGGGACGCGAGAGGCCCGTGGCTCGCGACACAAGCGAAATGCCGCCCCAGCCAATTTCCTGAGCTTCAACCGCCGCCCATTGTCGTCGCCGTCGCTCGTCCAACTCGATGGCGACAAGACGATACCTGCGGCGTATCCGTGCCTCAACTTGTTTCGCATCTTGCATGCGGCAGTCATCGCAGATTTCGCCGGTGTCGCCAAGGTCAATTTGTAAAGGTTATTTTTTCGCCCTGACTTACTTCAGTCGCAACTGTGACCGCGACAAGACGGGCAAAGGGATGTATCCGATGCTGGTGCTCT
>JBMFUH010000288.1:0-7722 GCA_049966735.1 Isosphaeraceae bacterium | reverse complement strand
AGTTATGCCGCGGCGACAAACGCGACGGGCATCATCACCCTGACCTGATCCGGCCGCGCACGAGTGAAGCGAGACTTGTTCCACGTACGAGGGTGGCGCCGACCAGCGCCACTCTCGTTTGACTTGATTCCCCGTAAGGTGGCCAATCAGGAGTTCCTGGTCCGCACAGCGCGCGGAGAGGAACTCCTTGCTTGACTCAGGTCCAGCTCCATCGCGAGTGAAGCAACGAGAGAAGTCGGGCAACACCCTCGATATCCGAAAAACCGTCAGCATCCTATCCGACTTCACCGCGGTCTCTGAGAATCACTGCTGAGCCTGCCCCTCTTAGTACGTTTCCTAGAGTGATCGGTCCTTCGTCCGCGCGGGCCTTCGATCGTTCCTTTCGCATTATCTCCAGCGCGGACGCGGGCTGGGTTGTGCACAGGATTGTGTGTTCACGCGGCAGACCGGGGCGAACGGACTCTAGACCTCAGGTGAAACAATGGGAAATCGGAGCAGAGGGAGCATGCGAACACGAAGGAGTCGTACCCGTGGTCGGACTTTCCAGATCGAGTCACTGGAAGATCGCCAGTTGCTGACGACGACAATCGGCGGCGTCGAGCCGTCGGTGGTGGCCATTCGAAGGAGCCTCGCCGATCTGCGTTCGCAGCTCACGACCGGTCCGCTGGCGGACCTGAACTCCGGGGCGGTCCGCGGCGACGGCTTCATCGCGGAAGCTCAGTCGGTGGAGCAGGGTTGGAAGCAGGGCATCGATCAGAAATACCTGCCGCGTTTCAAGGCCATCGACGACTTGCTCACGCTCCAGGGCCTGCGCGTCGTGGCCGATCTGGTCTCGTGGAACGAGCAGGGCTTCGTCGGCATGTACGACAGCAATGCTCAGGCGATGGTCTCGGGGGCAGCGATCAATTCATTGACATCAGGACCGATCTACTCGCTCAATACCCCTGTCAGCACCAACATCAGCACGACCCAGGTCTTCGAGGAAAACCTGGCGGCACTCGCACGCGACCTGAATCCGTCGTCTTCCAATCCGCTAACGATTGCAGATGTGAGCAATACACTTCAAGCAGAAGCGGAAGGCTATCGCGCGGATATGAGCGCGTCGCTCCAGAGGACGCACCCCGGAATCTCCAGCAAGATCGACGACGCCGTGACCGCCCTGGAAAACACGGTCAAGGAAATTGCCGCGACCAACAGCTCGACCGCCCAGGCCGACGTGAACAAGGCGATTGCCAACTTCGATACGACGATCCTGGGCGTTTCCGGTCTCTTCAGCATTCGCGGGCCGGTCAACCGGGTGAATTCGGCACGAGGGTTCCTGCCGCATAACCTTGTGGTCAACACGTCGACGACGACCCTGGAAAACATCTCGGGGACACAGGCATTCGGCGGCACGGCCACCCTGACCGCAACGCTGACATCACACGGCAAGGGAGTGGCCGGCCAGGTCGTCAACTTCACCATCGAGGGCGCCTTCGCGGGAACGGCGGTCACCAACAGCCAGGGAGTCGCGACCCTGACCGGCGGTTCGGCCTCCGACACTCCGGGAACGGCGAAGGGCGCCGTGGTCGCCACCTTCCTGGGAAGCACCAAGTACGAGCCGAGCAGCAACGTGGGCGACATCCTCGTCGGTCAGGCCAGCACGACCACGAGCCTGACTTCGAGCGCCAATCCCAGCATCTTCGGTCAATCCGTCACGTTGACGGCCACCGTGACCGCAACGGCCTCGGGAGGAGGCACACCTTCCGGAACCGTCGACTTCATGGAGGGAACAACGCAGATCGGCACGGGTACACTCGATTCCACGGGCGCGGCGACTTTCACCACCACTACCCTCGGCGTCGGCTCTCATTCGCTCACCGCGGTCTACAAGGGCGACACGAATTACACCGGCGGCACTTCGTCAACCCTGACCCAAACCGTGAACGCGGCGAGCACCACGACCACCGTGACCTCAAGCGCCAATCCCAGCGGAGTTGGCCAAGCGGTGACGTTCACGGCGACGGTGGCCGCTCAATCACCATCCTCGGGCGCCCCGACGGGCACGGTGACCTTCATGGAGGGCACGACGAGTCTCGGCACCGGCACGCTGAGCACGACCAGTGGTGTGACCACGGCAACGTTGTCGACCGCCGCGCTGGCGCTCGGCACGCATTCGATCACGGCGATTTACGCAGGCAGTCCGGACTTCACCGGCAGCACCTCGTCGGTGTTCACCCAGACTGTGAACCAGGCCAGCACGACCACGCTCTCCTCCAGCACCAACCCGAGCATTTACGGTCAATCGGTGACGTTCACGGCGACCGTCTCGGCCGCGACGGGGACGGGCACGCCGACGGGCACGGTGACCTTCAAGGACGGCACGACCACTCTGGGCACCGGTACGCTCGACTCCACTGGCACGGCCACGTTCAGCACGAGCACCACGACACCGCTGTCACTCGGCACGCACTCGATCACGGCCGTGTATGGCGGAGACTCGACGTTCGCGACGAGTACCTCGACGGCCCTTTCCCAGACCGTGAACCAGGCGAGCACGACAACATCCTTGACCTCCAGCGCCAACCCGGGCGCCGTCGGCCAGACGGTGACATTCACGGCCACGGTGGCGGCGGTTTCCCAGGGCGGCGGCACGCCGACGGGCACGGTGACCTTCAAGGACGGCACGACCACTCTGGGCACCGGCACGCTCACCTCTACCGGCACGGCCACGTTCAGCACGAGCACGCTGAGTCTTGGTTCCCATTCGATCACAGCCGTTTACGCCGGCGACACGAACTTCAGCGGTTCCACGTCGTCGGTTCTCACCCAGAGCATCGTTACGTCCTCCTCGGCCACGGCGCTGACGTCGAATCCCAACCCGAGCATTTACGGCCAGTCGGTGACGTTCACGGCGACGGTGACCCCGGTGTCCCCGGCGACCGGCACGCCGACGGGGAGCGTCAACTTCCTCGAGGGAACCACGAGCATCGGCACGGGTACACTCAACGGTTCGGGTGTGGCCACGCTGACCGTCAACACGCTGGGGGTCTCCGGGTCGCCGCACTCGATCACCGCGGTTTACTCCGGCGACGCGAACTTCGGGATGAGTACCTCGCCCGCGGTCTCCCAGGCTGTGAATCAGTCAACCACGACGACGGCACTCAGCTCCTCCTCCGGCACGAGCACTTATGGTCAATCGGTGACGTTCACGGCGACCGTCGCGGCCTTGTCGGGTTCGGGAACACCGACTGGCATCGTCACCTTCATGGACGGCACGACGACGCTCGGGACCGGCACACTCAGCGCGGGGGTGGCGACGTTCACCACCAGCAGTCTCACGGTCAGTGGCAGTCCTCATTCCATCACGGCGGTTTACGGAGGCGATACGGATTTCGCGACCAGTACATCAACCGCCCTTTCCCAGACCGTGACTCAGGCCAACACCACCACGGGGCTGACTTCAAGCCAGACCCCGATCGCCTCTGGCCAGCCGCTGACGCTCACGGCGACGGATGCGGTTACGCCCGTCTCGCCGGGTGCGGGCACACCGACGGGAACAGTGACCTTCATGGATGGCACGACCACCCTGGGCACCGGCACGCTGTCCGCAGGCGTGGCGACCTTCGTGACCAGCAGTCTGTCGGTCGGCACGCACTCGCTCACGGCGGTCTACGGCGGCGACACGAACTTCATCGGTTCCACATCATCGCCTCTCTCTCAAGAAGTCGACTAGGCGGATGTGAGATTGAACAATGTCTTCAATAGCCCGGCGCTCTCTGGCAACAGCAACACCACACTATCGGCGACCCTGACCAACACGTCGGCCGGCACGCCGATCAGTGGCCAGACCGTCACCTTCACGGTCACGCACGACACGCCGACCGTGGTGACCGGCAGTGGGACGACCGATTCCAGCGGCGTCGCCTCGGCGTCCGTGTCGACCACCGGAATGGCCACGGGCGATACCATCACCGCCAGCTACGCCGGCAACACCAACCACGAGAGCGCCAACGGAACGGGGACGATTGCCTGAGTCAGCAACGACCGTAGTGCTGACTGATCCTCAAAGGGGGGAGATGGAGCCAGCCCGGCTCTTTTCTCTCCCTATTGATAGAATAATGCGTTGATGATAAGTGAGAAGTCGTCTGCGATTTCGCTGCACTCGCAGGTTCCTAGAGCGGTTTACAGTCGGCTTGCGCACTGATCAAATATCGTAGGGTCCGCTGTGCGGACCAAATGCTCCGGCCGTCTCCCGGCGCGCCGGGACTACGGTGAGCTATCGACCCGAAAAACGCTCTAAGGAACGGGCGGCAAACAACTTCCCGGTTTCCCTGTGGGCTCTCTGGAGTGGCGTGGGCGAATCTCAAGACGCCTTCGCTGGCGCACGCGACGCCCAGCGAGAACGCGGCCCGATTCAGGAAGTTATTTCCGTCCCGGTCCTCAATGGTCTTGCGTGATTCTGGGAGAGCGAGCCTCCTGCCGAGCTGTATTGGACCCGGCTCGCCAGGAGGCTGTCGCGTGACAGAGGCTCGCCCTCCCCGAATTGCGCGAGCTCATTTAGCGATCCGACCGAAGCTTTGATTCGAGGGTTCGCAGATCTCCTGCGATGAGCTTTCCCTCGGGATCGATGAGCAGGAGGTTGGACACGCCCGAGCCCTCCAGTCCGAGTCGCTCATAGGTCTGGAAGGTATTGTCCAGGAGCACGGGAAAGGGCAGATCTTTTCCGCCCCAGACGTTCTTCTTGACGTGCTTCAGGTGTTGTTCCAGTTCGGAGATCGATTTGATCGACTCGCTGAAGTCACAGCAGAAGGCGATGATCTCGAACTTGTCCCGGTGCGCTCGGTGGGCCTCGTAGAACTTCATCAGTTCGGGGAGCTGCTTGCCCAGGCACGGGGCGCAATTGGGCGACCAGATGTAAAGGAGAACCCACTTGCCGCGGAAGTCCGAGAGCCATACGTTCTTCGGAACCCCTTTGGCATCGGTCACATGCCAGTGCGGAGGCTGCTTGCCGAGATTGTCCTTGTAGTTGACCCAGGTTCCCGCGGCCTTGGACCGATCGACCCGCTCCCGAATCGAGAGGCTGGGCCGGAGGACGAGTGTCCCCAGGTCGATGTCCTGCCGATCGGCTGTGAATGTCCGGTCTTCGATGGAACGGGCCGATGGCGAGTCGCTCGAGGCCCTGAGGACATAATCCCCGGGCGGGACAGCGAAGGCGAATCGTGACCGGTAGCTGCCGCAGAAGCCGATTCGAGGGATTGCCAGCGGCTCAGCTTCATCATACGGCACGTTGAGGTAGACCACGGACCACTCCATCGGCTTGTCGCCTCCGGTCAGCTTCGTCTTGCCGGAGATCCGGACCAGCGGGCGGAGGTAGGCATCGATTGGCGCTTGATTATTCTTGATGCCAAAGCGGATGAGTGATCCACGCTTGCGGCCCTCATCAAGTGCCATGAGCGCACAGGTCCTGGGCGTGATTGTCAACGTGAACCTGCCATCGCCGCCGGTGACCGCAAACCTCTGGCCCAGCGGCTCCATCCGGCCTTCATTCTCCCAGAGCTTCCTGGTTTGCCCGGCCCGCTGAAGGTCTTTGAACTGGTCCCATCGCAGCCCATTGGCGATCCAGACCGGGGCGACCGTGACCTGGGCCGCCGGCCGCCCGGACTCATCGAGCACCCGCCCGCTCACCTGCTTTGTCTCATCGTCGGCCGCGGAGACCGATCCACAGACCCAGACAAGCACTCCGACCGTGATCATGCAGTTTCGCATTGGCATTATCCTCTTCCAGGGATCTCTGGCGCAGCTTTAATCCTACAAGTGTCGTAGCATCTCACACCAGGATGTCACATTCCCGTCAATGCCTCGAGCATGCTCTCCGGCGCGGGGGCGTATTCGAGCGGCTCCATCGTATAGCTGGCGCGGCCCTGGCTGAGGCTGCGGACGGCGGTGGAGTAGCCGAACATCTTCTCGAGCGGAGCGCGGGCGTCGATGACCATCAGGTTGCCGCGGGTCGACGTGCGATCGATCAGGGCCCGCCGGCTCGACAGGTCGGCGGTGATGTTGCCCAGATAGTCCTCCGGGGTGACCACTTCCAGGCGCATGATCGGCTCGAGCAAGACCGGGCCGGCCTCCTCGACCGCCTTGCGCAAGGCGTCGGTCGCGGCGAACCGGTACGCCAGGTCGTTGGAATCGACGTCGTGATACGCGCCGTCGGTGAGCGTGACCTTGAGATCCACCAGCGGATAGCCCGTGCGCCCTCCCGACTTGGCCTCCTCGCGCAGGCCGGCCTCGATGGCCGGGATGAACTCGGAGGGGATCACCCCCCCCTTGAGCTTGCTCACGAAGCGAAGCACGGGCGCTCCCTTGGGCTGGAGTTCGGGCTCGAGGTCGATCGTGACCTTGGCGTAGAGCCCCGCGCCGCCGGTCTGGCGGATGCACGTTCCCTCGACTCGCTTGACGGCCTTCTTGATGGTCTCGCGGTAGCTGACCCGCGGCCGGCCGACGTGGACCTTGAGGTTGTAGTCGCGGGTCATCCGGTTCTTGAGGATTTCCAGGTGCAGCTCGCCCATGCCGGAGATGAGCGTTTGCCCGGTCTCCTCGTTGACCTTGAACGTGAAGGTGGGGTCCTGGCGCGCCAACGAGTTGAGGGTCTCGGCAAGCTTCCCCTTGTCGGCCGAGTTGACCGGCTCGATCGACATGCTGATGACGGTTTCGGGAAACTCGATGCGTTCCAGCAAGATCGGGTGGGAGGCGTCGCAGAGGGTGTCGCCGGTGACTGAATCCTTGAGGCCGACGATGCCCACGATGTCGCCAGTCCCCGCCAGGCCGATCTGTTGCCGTTCATCGGCGCGAATGTGGTAGAGCCGCGAGCAGTTTTCCTTCTTGTCCTTGCCCGGGTTGTAGGCGCGGGTGCCAGCCTTGAGGGTGCCCGAATAGATCCTCACGAACGAGAGGTCGCCGTGGGCGTCGCTGGTAATCTTGAAGACGAGAGCGGCCAGCGGCTCGTTCGGGCTGGGCTTGCGGGTCAGCTCGGTTCCCTTCTTGGGGTGATGGCCGACGATGGGCGGCCGGTCGAGGGGACTGGGCAGATAGGCGGCGATCGCATTGAGCAGACGCTGGACTCCGACGTACTTGAAGCTGGACCCGCAGAGCACTGGCTGCGCACGGCCGGTCAATGTGGCTCTGCGCAACGCGGAGTGGATCATCCTCTCGGTGAGCTCGGCGCCGTCGAGATGAGCCATGTACTCCTCGGCGAACGTCTCATCGAACGCCGAGAGCGCGTTGAGCATGGTCTCGCGCCAGGCCTCGGCGTCAAGCCGGAGGTTCTCGGGAATCTCGTTGACGGTGAACGTCGAGCCCAGGTCCTCGGTCTTGTAGTAGATGGCCTTCATCTCGATGAGGTCGATCAGCCCCTGAAATTCGCCCATCGTCCCCTCGGGGCCAGCGCCGATGGGGATCTGGATCGGAATCGGATGGCTCTCCACCAGGCGTTCTTCGATTTCCTGGTAGACCCGATCGAACTCCGCGCCGATGCGGTCCATCTTGTTGATGAAGCAAAGCCGGGGGACGTGATACTTGGCCGCCTGCCTCCAGACGGTCTCGCTCTGGGCCTCGACTCCCTCGACGGCCGAGAAGATCACGACCGCGCCATCGAGCACGCGGAGCGACCGTTCGACCTCGGCCGTGAAGTCGACATGGCCGGGCGTGTCGATGATGTTGATGGTGATCGGCTCGCCATCGAAG
>JBMFUH010000287.1:0-7733 GCA_049966735.1 Isosphaeraceae bacterium | reverse complement strand
GACCATCGCTTGGAGAGCTGACGGGTTTTGAGGGTGGAAAATGGGGAAGCGCGGGGTGCTGAGTTCGGCAAGGAACCAAAGCCCCGGAACGAGGTTCGCGGGATCGTGGCCGCGGTCTCTGATCGTGGCGGGTCGCTCCTGCCTGCGTTCCTCGGGACCAAAGAGAAGAAATACAGGGATGCACTGTCAGGGTCGGGTTGTGCCGGGTTGGCCGGTGGCGAGGCCGCGGGCTTTCTCCTTGGAGCTGGTCTCCGGCTGGCAGCGGGGGATCTTGACGATGAACCGCGAGCCCGAGCCGAGCCGGCTGGTCACGGAGATCTGGCCCTGGATCGATGAGATCAAGTGCTTGACGATCGACAGACCCAGCCCGGTGCCGCCCAGCTCCCGGCTGCGGGCTTTATCCACGCGGTAAAATCGCTCGAAGATGCGCGGCAATTCATCGCGGGGGATGCCAATCCCCGTGTCGGCGACCTCGACGGTGACGTGTTCCGGAGTGTGGGCGCAGGTGACGCGGACCTTGCCCCCCTCCGTGGTGTACTTGATGGCGTTGTCGATGAGGTTGTCGAAGATCTGCCGGATGGCCTCCTCGTCGGCCATGACGAGGGTCTCGCCCCCCAGACTGCCGGGATCAAACGTGAGCGAGAGGTTCTTGGCCTCCGCCCGGCCACGATGCCCTTCCAGACACTGTTCCAGAACGGGGACAAGGCTCAAGGGGCCATGCTCGAAAAGCTCCTGGCTAGAATCGAGACGTGAAAGGCTGAGCATGTCGAGGATCAACTGGTTCAGGCGGTCGGCCTGCTCGTCGATACGCTCCAGGAAGCGGCGGTTGACGGTCTCATCGTGGAGCGCCCAGTCGAGCAGGGTCTCCGCGTAAGCCTTGATCGAGGCGAGCGGGGTTTTCAATTCGTGGGACGCGTTGGCGACGAAGTCTTGGCGCATGCGTTCCAGGCGGCGGAGGTCGGTCATGTCGTGAAAGACCAGCACGGCCCCGGAGGGAGGAGAGCCGGGCAGGGGGGTTCCGCGAACCGAGAGGATGCGCGCCTGCCCGCGCAAGGCTGGTTCGCGCGGGGGGAAGGCGATTTCGCCCTGATAGGCGTCGGGATGAAAGAGCCGGAGCGTTTCCTCGACCGCGTTTTGCACCTGATGGCTGCGGATCAGCTCGGGGACGAGCCGACCGACGGACGACGAATCGAGGTCGAAGAGGGCGTCGGCGCTGGTGTTGGCGAAGATCAGGCGGCGGCGTGGGTCGACCGCGATGACGGCCTCGGCCATCGCCCCGAGGACCACGCGGAGCTGCTGCCGGTCCTCCTCCAGGCGGTCGAGCCGCCCTTGGATTTCGGGCATGGCTGTATTGTAGACACGGATCAGGCGGCCCGGCGGTCCCAGTACGTGGATCAGGATCTGGCGAGTGCGCCGGCCCGCGCCCAGCCTTTCCAGACCGCGACCGACCTGGCGCAAAGCGTGGTCCCAGCGCCGGACCACGAGGCCCAGCGCAGCCAGTCCAGCGATTGCCAACGTGGTCCAGAGCCAGGTCATCACCCGTTCCGCGCTCCCCCTTTGCGATACCGTTCGTTTATCTCGACCCAGTATCCGGGGTGCGGTAAGCAGGGTCAACGGTATGTGCTTGATCGGCAGGTTGCGGGCTGCAAGGAGCGATCCGCCGATGGCTCATGAAGAGCGCTCGGGTGGGGAGGCTGTCAGGCTTTCCAGCAGTCGCTGGAAGTCCGGGGATTGACGAATCGGGCTCAGGTCGGGGTCGGTCCGGGCCTTGCTGATGTCTTCCCCGCGAAGCTGGGCCCGTTTGAGGAATTCGACGGCCAGGCCGGTTGTGGAGGGTTCCGGCTGTTGCCTGGAATTCAGCGAGGCGACGCAGGCGGCGGCGTAGAGGGTGTTGCCGTCTTGAGGATCGCGGAGGAGGCAGCGATTGATGTCCTCGCTGGCACGACGCCACTCTCCGGTGCGCGCCAGGATCACCGCCCGGTATCGGCGGGCCTCGATATAGTCGGGGCAAGCCTCGAGCGCGACGTCAAAATGATGGATGGCCTCGGCGAGACGGCCCTGGCCTGCTGCCAGCATGGCGCAACCGTAGAGGGCCTGGGGATGGCGCGGGCTCGTCTTGAGGATGGCCTCGAAGACGCGCTGGGCCTTGTCGGGCAAGCGCTCCGATACGGCGAACGCATAGTGCCAGAGAATGCGAAGACGTGCCGGCTCGTCCAGGGTCTCGGCACGGCTCAGGGCACGCTCGAACGCGGCGTCGGCTTCCTGAAATCGTCCCAGCGCCTCGAGGGCTTTTCCTCTGCCGGCCTCGACGGCCGCGCCGTCTTGGCCCAGTGCGGCAGCCCGATCGAAGTCGGCCAGGGCCTGGCTGTACTGTTTCCGTTCCAGGAGGACGAGGCCGCGATTGATGTAGGCTGGCACAAGGTCGGGATCGCGAGCCAGGGCCGCCGAGTAATCGTCGATCGCTTCGGCCTTCTTGCCCTCCCGATCGAGCACACAGCCCCGATTGAAATAGCCCCAGGCGAAATCAGGCCAGAGACCGATGCACTTGCCGAAGTCGCCCGCCGCGGCCACAGTGTTGCCCAGTTCCAGTTCACAGACTCCGCGCTGGACCGACGACCAGTAATCGCGAGGATTGAGCGTGATCGCCTGATCGAGTTCGGCGATGGCGCGGCGGTAATCGTCGCATGTCCGTTTCCGCGCCCAGGCGGTCGCCAGCAGGTAATGATCGCGGGCGGTTCTGGCTGGTGTTTTCTCGGCTCGATGACGAGCGGCTTGTGACTCTTCCTGCTTGCCCAGCAGGGCCAGATAGTGAGCACGGTCTTCCCAGAGGGCTCGCGTGGGGGGCAAGCCGCCGATGGCTTCCGCGTGCTCAAGAAGACCGAGCGCTTGCTGGACGACCTCGGGCCGACCGCGCGCTTGCCGGACACTCGCGCCAGCCAGAAGCAGGAGTAGCTCGCGCTGGTCTTCCGCCAGGCGACGGCGCTCCACCGGCTCGAAGAGGGCCCAGTCCGGATGATCTCGACCTGGCTTCCCCGGGACGTCGTAGAGCCCCAGGGTCTGCTCACAGACGTCGATTCCCTGGCTCAGATTGTCTACCAGGTCGATGGCGGTGTTGATCAGGCAGAGTGCTTTCACGGTGCCTTCGTCGTGGGCCTGTTTCCTCTCCCTGGCGGTGGCCAGGGAGAGTCGGCCGCGCGCGGTCTCCAGGTGTTGCTTGAGTCCGACGAGCATGGTGCCCAGGAGCAATGCGGCGACCAGGGCCGCGGCGGCGACCGGAGCGGCGGAGGCCAGCCGAGGATGGCGGCGAACGTACTTTCGCACTTGCTCGATGCGGCTCAGTTCCGGGGCGTATCGTAACGGTCGATTGTCAAGGAATCGACGCAGGTCGTCAGCCAGGTGCTCCGCTTGCTGGTAACGCTTTCCCGGATCGGGTGCCAGGCACTTGCGGAGGATGCTCTCGAGGGTCCAGGGGATATCCGGGCGATGCAGGCGGGCCGAGGGGGAACCTTTGCTTCGCTCCTCGGCGATCGCCTCGATTTGCCAGGTCACGACCGAATAGCCGGCGCTTTCACCAAAGGGATTGTCGCCGATGAGCATCTCCCCGAGGACCATGCCCAGCGCGTAGATATCCGATCTCCGGTCCACCGTGGCGGCCGTTGCCTGGCCGATCATGGCCCGGAGATGTTCCGGAGCCATGTAGGCGATCGTGCCGCCGACGGCGGCTGGCTCGGCGGGCAGCCGTTGATCCTGGGAGAGATTGAAATCAAGCAGAAGAGGTTGCCCGTCTTCGCTGATCAGGATATTGGACGGCTTGATATCTCGATGAAGGATGCCCCGGTTGTGAGCGTGCTGGAGCCCATCGGCGAGCTGAGCGATGACCCAGGCGGCGGCCTGGAAGAAGCTGCCGCGCCGGAGCAACGCAACAGGAGTCTGCCCCTCGGCTCCGCGAGGCGAGGCAGGGTCGGCGTGTGTCTCCTGGTCCGGCCTCGGGGTTTGTCCGCGGTGAGTCGCTGACGTGCTGACGTGGAGGATTGCCTTGACGAACTCACTCCCCTGGCGAGGAGTTCGCGTGTTGTGTCTGAGCTGTTCCAGGACGCTGGTGAGAGTGGCCCCACCGAAAAACGGCATGCAAACCGCGCGCAATCCGGCATGATGGTCTTCGTGGACCGAGTAGATCGGCACGATGTTGGTATGCTGCAACTGCGCCAGGGTCTGCGGCTCATCCCCCTCGATGGCGGAGATCTTCAGCACCACGGGGCGGCCCGCGAGATTGGCCTGCTCGGCCAGAAAGACCCGGGCGAACGATCCTCGGCCGAGCTGATCGCGCAGGCGAAACCCGAACAGCTCGTCCCCCTCGCTGGGGAGGCTGAGCAATCGGCTGGGCCGCACGCTGGCGGTCATCATTGATCGCGAGGCGATCAACCCCGCGCAGGAGTCCTGGTGCTCGGGAAAGGCGAGCTGGTATTCCTCGATGCTGGGATTTTCGCCGCGGCGCTTTCTCTGGAGAAAGTCTTCCGCGATCAGGCTGGCCGCGTCAGGGTCGGTCGCGGGATCATCGGGCCAGAGCTCGAAAAGCTGAACGATCGACGGAGGCGAGCCGGCTTTCCAACCCTGTTCCTGCCGTGCGATCACGTCACGCTTGCGGCTGCGAAGCTGGGCAAAGTCTCCCGCGAGCGACGTGTTCGAATCGGGTTCCGTTCCGCTGGCGATGTCGTACTCGTCCGTTCTGGTCATCTGGGGACCCTCAAGCCCTCGCTGCATCGCAGGCCGCTGGATCGTGAAGCGCTTGATGATCGGATCGACGTGGCCGGCAGAGGGCGAAATGAGGTTTCGCCAGGGCCTTCCACCAGGGCCGTGTCGTTTCCTTGTCCCCTTGCCAGCTCAGCAGAGCAGAGCGGGACCGGAACCGAATCCGCCGCCAGCGCGAGAGCCTGGAGAACGCAAGGGAGAGCACACCAGCCGCGAAGACCCAGGCAGCCCAGTCGGGAACCGCGCTGGCCTCGCTCAGATCGCCGACACGAACTGTCGCGTCGTCCAGCCGAGGTGCAAGCACCGCCGCCTCGTCCGGTTGAGCGGCCGGAGTATGACCATCGTTTCGGATCACGACCGCGATCATCCGCCCGTTTTCCGCCCGTGCATTCGGGGCGAGCGGTTCGCCGGTCCGCGGCTTCGCCTGGTTTGGAAGAGACGTATTACCCGGTTCAATTTCGGCAATATACGAAGGATTGAGCTCATGCTGGTCCAATGCTTCGTTTCCTGGATTCAGATCGGCAGGAGACGGCAGGCTGTTGATCCCCGTGTGAATCACGCTGGGGACAGCGAGACCCGACTGACCCGGTACGATCGGAGCCGAGACCACCGGTTGAGAGGCTGTCGCCTGTGTCTCCGTCCGCAGGCCCGGCCCAACACCGCCCAGCGGTCCGCTCGCCAGTGACACCAAGCTCAGGTGGCTCTCGTTCGGTTCCGAAAGCTCATCTGGCGGCATGGACAGGCTTCCGCCCGCGGAGGTGGCCGACAGCCCTCCCCCCTGCGAGTTCCCGGTCCCTCCTGGATACGTGGGCGCGGAGCCTCCGGTGGGTAGGAGGGGCAGGGGACCTGCCGCAACTCCACCGGAGGTGGGGACTGGTGTGGACGGCGGCGAGGCGGTTGTTGTGTCTCCAAAATGGAGCACGAGTGCCGGTGCCGGCCCGCTGACCAGCGGGGGAGGGTTGTCGAGGGAGGACTGCAAGCCGAGACGTAGGTGGTATGTCACCGAAGATCCCAGCGCGGGGTTCCAGCCACTGACTTCCAGCCGGTAGATGCCGGGGGCGATCGTGGCGAAGAGAACTTGACCGTTTTGAATCAGGCTAACTGGAACAACGTTGCCCGCGGCGTCAGTCAGACTGAGCTGGATTCCGGAAGGCAAGTTTTGCCCGCCGAGCGTGAAGCTGTAGGTGCCCAACTGCAGGACCTGAAACTGGAAAACGTCACCGGAGGGGCTGAGCGTGCTTTGCTGGCCTGGTGGCGGGTTCTCGGTTAGTGTGACGCCAGCCTTCCACTCATCAGGAAACACGACCCCGAGGTTGTAAGAACCTGTAGAACTAGTGGGGAGGGTCATCTCCAGATTGGGAGCGTCGACCTGAAATGGGATCACCTCATCGCCGTCCGGACTGTTCCCCACGAGTGGATTCCCGGCCAGGTCGGTCAATCCTTCCGCACCCGAGAGGTGCAGCGCGTAGCTTCCGCTCGGTAGGCGATCGAGCATCAGAAAGGTCGCGGTATTGGTCGCCGCGTCGTACGAGTTCAGTGTGGGATAGTATTTCACACCATTCTGATCCTCAATGAAGACCGCCTGCATGGGGACACTGCCCGAACTTTGATTGAAGGCGGTGAAGGCGAGTTGGTTGATGTTGACAGGCTCACTGAACTGGACCGTGATTTGAGTGGGAGACTGGTACAGAACCTCTCCCGGAGATGGGCTCGACGCGATGACCCAGGGGGGGTTGAGCACCGGTTGCACGAGCAGGTTCAGCACGTAGGGGCCGGTGCTATACCCAATCGATCCGCTGTGCGAGACCGTGGGGTTGAACAGTCCCGGTGTGTTAAGCGGTTGATTCTCGGACGGCGAAGGCGTGTTCGAGCCCGAGGAAACCGCGATGTAGTAATCGCCGGCGACCAGTCCCGCCGTGAGCGCCGCGTCCAATGCCAGCGGTGTTGAACCGTCGGTCGCCAAGGTCTGATCATAGGTGTTATTGTTTCCCGCGATGAACTCAAGGCTGTGGCCGTCGGGGGCGAGCATGTACAAGCTGACGCCCGGATCGAGCGGCGATCCGATCCGGCCCGCGAAGACCTCGGTCGCGAAGGCGTAGCGTCCCGGCCCATTGATCCGAAAATGATAGAGGTTGACGTCGTTGCCCGGATTGTATGCGGGATTCGAGCTCGAAAGATCGTAAAACGGGTCGGCGCCGATCGCGCCTGTCACCTGGACCAGCCCCTGCGAGGTGATATCGCCCAGATTGTGAGCAGTGGCCGGCGTATCATCCGCGGCGGCGGTGGGGCCGACATTTCCCTCGATCCCGTCAACTCGAAATGTGTAAGAGAAGTTCTGGCCGTCAGGGTGTGTGGAATCCGCACCGAACGGGATGCCCGTGGGATCAGCCAGACCGGGGGGGCCATTACCACTTGATTGGCCGACGAGGAGCACCTCGTACGTTCCGGGCATGAGGGCCTTGGTGGGGAAAAGCTGTAACTCGTTGATCGCCGTCGCGAAATTGACTTCCCACAAGGAAACGGTCTGGCCCCCCTGCGCGAACGATCCGTTGGGGCTATACAGGAGCTCGACATTCTGGTTGGGAATGATCGTCGAGGGATTGGGATTGATCGTCCCGGGGTTGGGAATGATCGTTGAGGGATCGAGAGGTCCGCTCAGGTCGAGGCGGATGGCCAGCGGCGAGCTGCTGAGGACCGCGCCCGGCGAGGGTGTGGTGGTGAGAACCGAGGGACCGTCACCGGGTTGGATGGGCAGGGCCGTCGCAGTGAGTGTCAGGTTGTATCCGCCGGTCTGACCGGGGAAGCCGCTGCCGGCAATCAAAGGATTGAAATAGAGATTGCCCGCGCCGCTGACGGCAAGGTTATAGATGCCTGCACAGAGCAACTCGTTGATGTCAGCCAGCCCCTGGTGGGTGCTGGGGGCGCTGGAATCAGACTGGGCAATCAGACGATGCCCTGTCGGATCGTAGAGGTCTTGAAAATCG
>JBMFUH010000286.1:0-7747 GCA_049966735.1 Isosphaeraceae bacterium | reverse complement strand
GTGAAGGGTTGGCGCAGCCGCAACGAGTTGCCGATCACCATCGCGCTGGAGCCGACCATGAGCAGCGCCGCGACCGCCGGGTTGAGCCATCCCAAGGCGGCCGCGATCACCCCCACGGTATTGTAGCCAAAGGCCCAGACGAGATTGCGGCGGATGACCCGGATCGTCCGTTGGGCCAGCTCGATGGTCCAGGGAATGCGGATCAGGTCGTCGCCCAGCAGGCAGATCGCGGCGGAATCTCGCGAGACGTCGGTCCCGCATGCCAGGGCGATGCCGACGTCGCTGGACGCCAGGGCAGGGGCGTCATTGACGCCGTCGCCGACCATGGCCACCGGACCCACCTCGCGCTGGACTCGGTTGATGGCCTCGACTTTCTGATCCGGCAGCAGGTCGGTCTCGACGGCGACCCCGAGTTCCTGGGCGATCGCTCGTCCTCGCGCAGCATGATCTCCCGTCAGCACTCCGACGTCGAGGCCGGCAGCCTTGAGCCAGGTAATCACCCCGGCGAAGCCCGGGCGCCATTGCTCGCTGAACACGAAGAGCCCGCGCGTTTCGTCGTTCCAGCCAACCATCGCCATGCTCAGACCGTCGTCGCGCGCCTGATCGGCCGCGGAGCGGAGCAGGGGACCCAGTCGCAGTCCGCGCTCCCGCATGAACAAGAAGTTACCCAGCGATACAAAAGTCTCCACACCATCGGCGTCCAGCGTACCCAACACGCCCCGGCCGGGGACGACGCGAACCTGTTCGGCGCGGTCCGGGGGCAAACCGTGACGCGTCGCGTGCAGCGTGGCGATCGCCCGCGACAGAGCGTGCGACGATGAGGCAGCCAGCGCCGCAGCGTGGGCGAGCACGGCTTCAGCCTCCTCAGGATGCTCGGTCTGGCAAGCGTGGACCACGGCCGTGCCGGTCGTCAGCGTGCCGGTCTTGTCGAACCGCAGTGCCCGGATCTCGGCCAGCCGCTCGAGCGCCTCGCCCCCTCGGAAGAGAACCTGGTGCGAAGCGGCCTGGCCGATCGCGCTCCAGACCGCCAGCGGAGTGGCCAACCCCAGGGCACACGGACAGGCGATCAAGCTGACGGCCAGACCGGCCATCAATCCCTGTTCGAGCGAACCGTGCAGAGAGTGGAACGCGAACGCGGCCACGGCGATGGTCGCCACGATCGGGAAGAACCAGGACGAGATCCGGTCGACCAGCCGCTGGTACCGCCCCTTGGACAGGCGCGCCTGCTTCACCAGCTCGACGACGCGGGCGAGCGCTGCCTCGGGCCCCACCGCGCTCACCTTGACCACGAGATCACCGTCGAGATTGAGCGTTCCTCCGAAGATCCGTCCGCCGGGCTCCTTGAGCACGGGACGACTCTCTCCAGTCAAAACCTGCTCGTCCACCAGCGCGGCGGTGCGCTCGACCGTGCCGTCCGCGGGAAAACGTTCGCCGGGCAGGATGCGCAGCAGATCCCCGGGCGCGACCTTGTCGAGTGGGACATTCTCTTCGCCGCCGGGACCGAGGCGGCGCACGGTCTCCGGCAGCAGACGCGAAAGCGCGTCAAGCGCCGAGCTGGCCTTGAGGCGGCCGGTCGCCTCGAGCCAGCGGCCCAGCGTGGTCATCACCAGGATCACACAGCCGACCTCGAAGTAGATCGGTCCGGCCCCACGGAACACCGAGCGGAACGAGGTGACGAATGCCGCGCCGACGCCCAGGGAGAGCAGGGCGTCGGTGGAGACGATTCCCCGCCGCAAGTTCTCCCAGGCGCTCGTGATCAGGGGAATTCCCAGAAGGAAGAGGACGGGCAGGGAGAAGAGGAGGACGAGGTAGCGGAAGAGGCCATGCATGGCAACCAGCAGTTGGTCGGCCGTGTCGGCCCCTTCGTAAACGTCCGAGGTCCAGAGCGCCAGGGTGAAGGCCATGACGTTCATGGTAAAGAAGATCGACAGGCCCAGGCGGGTGAGCATTCCTCGGACCGCGCCAGCCTCGCCTTTCTCCTGAACGATGTCGGCGGCCATCCGACAACCCAGGCAGCAGTAGACGGCTTCTGCTGCCTGATCGGCAGACTGCGCCGCCGGCCCCCACCAGCTTGCTGGGATCGGAGACTGGCAATATTCACAAACCCGGCTTTCGGGCTGCTGCGGACTCATCGCGGCTTGAGTAACTCGGACTGCATGGACGGAATCAGGTACAGGATGACGTAGGTGATGGCAAAGCACCAGAAAATGATCCAGATCCCACGGACAAACCAGGGGATGGCATTGCCGGTGTACTGGTGATACATATTTTCTTGTTCGGGTGTTGTCTTGTCAAACGGCACCTGGCCGTCAATCGGGAACAGGGTCGCGTTGGCATAGGCCTCGCCGGCATCGCCATGCTTGGCGGGACCGTGCCCCTCGGGCGGAGTGATCGTACTCTCGGACATGATGATCAATCCTCTGGCAGGGTGGACAGTTGTCAGCGAAAGCAGGTTCACATCGTTAGCAACTGGCAACTCGCAACTGACGACTAACAACTAGTCCGACTCATCGAGCTTCCGCTCGTTTTCCAGGAGCTGGTGCTTGGGGGCCTCGATGTCGCGGAACATGCCCTGGTAGATGGCCCAGAAAAAGAGACAGAAGAAGCCCAGGCTTGCCAGGAGGTAGTTGACGACCGGGGTGATGGCGAAGACGCCGTCGGCATCCCCTCGAATGAGCAGGACGAACTCGCTGAACTTGTTGGCGAAACCGATCATGCTGGGGACAAGGATGAGGAGCGCGAAACCGACGGTCGTCCAGATCTGTCCCCGCGACGTGTGCACACGTTTTCCGGCTGTTGGATTCATCACTTCGCCGCCTTCTCTTTCTCCGCCAGGCCGTGAACCGGCGAGGGCTCGTAATCTTCGTAATAGGGATAGCTCTCCAGCCATGATCCCAGCCACTGGACATAAGTGATCAGTCCCAGCCCCTTGCGGTTGGGACGGTCGGGAGAACCGTTGAAGAACCACGGATACTCGGGCATTGGCGAACCGATGGACAGCGTTGTCGGCTTGAAGAAGTGAACCGCATGCCAGTCGTTCGATCGTCGTCCCCCTTCGCGCGAGAGGTCCGGCCCGACGCGCCGGGTGCCGAAGAGAACGGGGCGTTGCAGTTCGTTCTGGTATTCCTCCGTCTTGGACACGGGGCCGAACCGCCGGTCCTCGTTGGCCACGGGGCGGACGAACTGGCTGTGGCAGTGCCAGCAGCCCTCGCCCACATAGGTCTTGTGTCCTTCCCGCAGCGCCTGCTGGGAGGTCTCGTCGAGCCATTTCTCGCGCTTGACGGCATCCTCGGGGGGCCGGCCGTAGGCGGTCGTGAAACTGTCGGGGAACCTCCGGGCAAGGTCCTCGAACTGATACCTCAGGTTGCCGTTGTGCTGGAGCAACTGCTCGACGGTCTGCTCCGGCAGGTCACGGTACATCAGAACTGGCACCAGGGCGTTCGAAACGAACGCCAACGCGAAAAAGCCGATGCCGGCGATGAACAAGGCTCCCGCTTTCGACTCCAACATGTGTTGCGAACCCTCGCCTCATGATAGCAATTTTCTGTGGGGGTGTGTACACTCAGGCGGTCGCGACGGCGGCTTCCTGAGGCGCTGGCCGCGAAGCCAGATACGTCATCACGATGTTGACCAGAAAGACCAAGTAGCCGATGATCATCATGGAGCCGGCGAAGAGCCGCACCGCCCAGAAGGGAACCGAGAGATCGAGGGAGTGCTCCCAGGGAAAGAGAGATCCCCACGAGAGCCCCTGGAAGACCCCGAGGACGATCAGGTCGGCCGCCATGAGGCCGATACCCACGGCCGAGAGCCAGTAGTGCCACTCCAGGAGCCGCTGGCTGTACCAGCGCGTCTTGAGCAGCCGGGGGAACAGGTAGGTCATCGCCCCCAGTTGCCACATGATGAAGACGCCGAACATGACCATGTGAGCATGGCCGACGACCCAGTCGCTGAAGTGAATGAGTTGCTGGAAGGTCAGCGTGACCTGGAATGCGCACTGCAGGCAGGTCAGGAAGTAGAAGAACATTCCCGTGTAGAACCAGCGAATCGGCAGATTGGTGGCCAGGGCGCCGGTCGAGCCGCGCAGGGTCGCGTAGAAGTTGACGATCACGGTGGCGACGACCAGCTCGACCGCGATCGTCGAGACCACGGCTCCGTACTGGAGGAACATCGGAATCGGGGTGTACAGGAAGTGGTGAATGCCCTGGAGCGGGTAGAAGAAGGCGATGCCCCAGAACCCGACCAGCGAGAGGCCGTGGCTCCAGATCGGCTTCTTGAGCAGAATGGGCACGAAGTAGTACATGAGGCCCCAGCCCAGCGGCGTCACGAAGAGGCCGACCAGGTCGTGGATGAACAGGCCCCCCACGGCCCCGGCGGCGGTGCCGGGCACGAAGTACTGGGGCATGAAATTGCCCATGGCGTAGGTCAGGAAGGTCCAGACGAAGGCCGCCAGGAAGTACCAGTTGGAGACGTAGAGCGGCCCCTGCACCTGGGCGATCGGCGGAATGTAGTTGACGCATACCAGGAGCAGGCCGAACAGCGCGAGCGGGTCGATCCAGACCGGCGTTTCGCCCCATTCCAGGGCCTGGGCCTGGCCCAGCATCAGTCCCACCGCCGTGGCGACGACCACGAGCTGCCAGGCCCAGAAAATGGCCCAGGAAAGATTCAGCTTCAAGCCGGGAATTCGGGGATTGTAAACCGGATGGAGGGTCAGGCGGGGCACCACCCACTGGAGGAGCCCCAGAAACGCGTTGGCGATGAAGCCGTAGGCGATGGCGTTGGTGTGGATCATCCGCCAGCGGCCGGGCGAAAGCAGCTCGACACCAGCAAACGGGTTGATCCGCACGAGCTGGAGGGCCATCAGGAGACCGCCCGCCATCGACGCTCCCATGAAGATCAGTGCGGCCACGAAGTGCGCGAGGACCAGTCGTTCATCCACGAGGTCCGCGTGACGGGGCTGTTCCTTTTCCAATGGTCTTGTCCTCACTCTGTTCCGAACTCACGAAGAAAGGAGACACGACGAGATGCGAGCGCGGCCCGGGCCGGGTCAGTTGGTTGCCTCGTGGAGTCGCTTGTACGGGCGGTACTCGCCCAGAGGATAGAGCAGGGCGATCGTCCAGCCGAAGATCAGATGCGTCACGGCGGCGACCCACCAGGGCAGGTACGCGGTGTTGGTGATCCAGTTGCCGGGGTCGCCCTCGACCAAAAGCGGCTGGAGCCACGAGAGAATTCCGTAGAACATGATCCCCCAGATCAAGAGCGAAACCACGCTGGCCACGACGAGCCGCTTGAGCAGGCCTCCTTCACGAGCGAATCGGACCAGGATCATGTAAACGGGTATGCCCAGGAACATGCCGGTGGCGATGTAGAGACAGCAGCCGAATGCCATGATCACGCGATCGTTGATGGCATAAAGGTTCTGCCCCTGTGTCAGACGAAGCGCGCCCGCGCCCAGCGGGAACGTCAGGTAAACGCGAATGAGCTCGAGCGGGCTTTTGCCGGCCAAAGGCGCGGCGATGACGTTGCAGAGGAGGCTGACGAGGGCTCCCAGCAATCCCAGAAGAGAGCCGGACGTCGCGTGGTAGGTTGCATAATAGCCGGTTGCGTGCCAGCCGGAGGCGCGCGCCGTGGCGATCTCGCTCTCGAGCCGCTCGACGTGCGACCTGAGTTCTTCCAGTTCCTGTAGCTTCGCCTCTAGGTCGAGTGCCATCGAACCCCTCGTGCTCTGGCCAGACAGACGGTGATGCGACAAAGTGAGAGAAGAGCCATGTGGCCCAGCCGCCCTCGGCTGGGCTCGGGACAGCCGAGGGCGGCTGTCCCACACTTTCCCGAGCTATCGGGCCGCGACGCGGGAGGACTCGGAATCCTGCCCGCGAGATCGTGACGTGGTGGGTCCGCCGGCCGACCCCGGGGCCGCTGCAGGCGCGCCAACCTTCACGCCCGGCAGAGGCTTCAAGAGACCGTTTTCCAGGAAACCGGAATCGGGAACCGCCCCTTCCCGGCGAATGTCGACGACGTGCAGCACGTACGCGACCAGGTTCCAGATGGTCTCGGGCTCTGCCTTGAGCGCGTCCTTGAACGAGGGCATCGGCGTGCCGTTGATGCCGGCGAAGACGTGACGGTAGATGTCCAGCGGCTCCGTGCCGCCATGAAGCATGCCGGAGGTCAGGTCGGCCGCCTTCGTGGGATATCCCCAGACGTCCTCGCCGGTGTTCGTGGCCAGCATGCCGCGACCGTC
Organism: Isosphaeraceae bacterium; assembly: GCA_049966735.1. Taxonomy (GTDB): domain Bacteria; phylum Planctomycetota; class Planctomycetia; order Isosphaerales; family Isosphaeraceae; genus Aquisphaera. Next base: position 1,512 of record JBMFUH010000286.1, on the reverse strand, counting down.
CTCGCCGTGGCACTTGGAGCATCCCTTGCCCAGGAATGCCTGCTTGCCCAGATCCACGTTGGCTTGCTTGAACGTGGGCATCGGCGTGATCGGATAGACGACGTTTCCCCGAGCAGCGTCCCACTTGGCGAGAATCGCCGAAATCGTCCGTGGCAGGGTCGCTTCGTCGATCTGATCATCGAACTCGGCCTCATTGGCCAGTTCCGTCTCCAGCTCGCCACGACGAGTCAGCGCCAGAACGTAATCGACGACGGCCTCCAGGTCTCTGGGAGCCAGCAACGGGAATGCGGGCATCGACGTGCCCCGGACTCCCCGGCGCACGGTCCGCAGCAGACTGCTCGTTCAAGATCTTGGCGATCTGCCGTTGAAACTCGGGCTTGAGTTTCTTCGCTTGTTCACTCAACGAAAAAGTCGGTTCGGGTACACGTGCGCACCCTGCTGTCATGAAGAGGAGCTGGCAGAGCGCCACTCCCATCGCGATACGTTCCCTCACTGTTGCCCTCTCTGTTGCTGTGAGTCATCCCAGAAAAGGATGCCTGCGCCGGCAAACTTGAATTCAACCATCTGCAATCCGAGGGGTTGTTGCGTGGAAAGACCATAACGTATCGTCGCGACCGTTTGCAAGCCGTCTTCTCCGGATCACGACCGGGGTGCTCGAAGTTGCGCAACGCAATCGCGTATCCTTGACTTGAATGAGATAATAAGGGCGGTCAGTTGCCAGTGAGCTGGCAACTAGCAACTGGCAACGAGCAACGAGCTCCTGTGATTGCCCGACCAGGAGGAGCAAAACCGTGAGCACCGCGCCACCGAGCGGTGAAGCCCCTGCCATCCAATCCGCGCCACCGCGCCGGCCGGTGCCGGCCCCTCCTCGACCAAACGCGAAGCCCCAGAAGAAGCGGCTCTCCATGTCCGTGATCAACTTCTGGCTCGACGCCGCTCTGCTGGGCGTACTCGTGACCCTGGGCTGGGAAGCCGCCGTTTTGCAGTTCCTTTTCCCTGCGCCCACCCTGGCGACAGGCTGGACCCTCTTCGGACTGACCTTCGATCAGTGGCACGACATCGAGTTTGCCACGCTCTGCACCTTCGCCCTGGGCATCCTGCTGCATGTAATGCTGCACTGGAACTGGGTTTGCTCGGTGATCCCCAACCAGATCCTTAAAACCGGCAATCGACCGGACGAGGGCAAGCAAACCATCTACGGCGTGCTGACCCTCATGGTGCTCTTGCACTTGATCGGCGCGGGGGTGATCCTGTCGCTTTTCTTCCTGCACAGCCCGCCGCCAGTCTGAACTGAATAGGCCATTCGGCCAGACTGGATGGACCGTTGGTGCAATCACTTGACAGCCCAGTCCCGCCGGCTTCCCACACTTGCGTCTGATAATGGTTCTTATGTTCGATTGGCACCCCCGGAGAGCTTGCCCGGGCCTCCTCCGGCCGTAGACTTGTTCAGGACGGCGATACCCCTGTAATCGATGCGGCCGGCTTGCCCGCCGCGATGGTCCGACTTCTCAC
>JBMFUH010000285.1:0-7752 GCA_049966735.1 Isosphaeraceae bacterium | reverse complement strand
GGCACGCGCTGCGACGGATAACGTGACGGGGACGATCGCCCGCAGTTGATCGCGATTTCCCCGCAAACGGGCCATTCCCAGGCCGAGCAGGGCTCGTCCCAACAGGCTGAGCTTGGTCCACCTGGAAAGCGCGGGGCGGGTAGACAGGACGTCAAACCCCCGAGCCTCGATCCGATCGAGGATCGCCAGGCCGCCCCGCGAAAAGAGGTCGATGTCCACCGCCAAGGGCCCCGGAATGTGCTGAACCAGCGCTCGACCCTCCGCGAACAGCCGCCGCGTGCGCTCGACCTCGAACTGGAGCAATGCGGCGAAGGCCGGGCTGAACCGCAGCGCCTTCAAGTCAGCCTCCGGATAATCAAACTGTTCGCGGTCCTCGCGGGGCAGGTAGATCCGGCCAATTGCCAGGTCGCGGGCCACGTCCTGCCAGAAGTTCGCCAGTTGCAGCGCGGTGCAGGTGGCGTCGGAGAGATGTGCGTTCTCCTCATTGAACGCTCCCGCCACGTGCAAGACGAGATGGCCGACGGGATTGGCCGAGTTTTCGCAGTAGTCGAGAAGCTGGGCGAAAGTCTCGTACTCAGTGACCGACTGATCCTGCACGAAGGCGTCGATCAGGGCCTGGAACGGGTCGATCGGAATGGTGTACCGGGCAACCGTCTCGGCCAGAGCGATCATCACCGGATGTCGCGTCTGCCCCTGGTACATCGCCCGCAGTTCGCCGCGCCACCAGTTCAGCAACTCGAGCGAACGGGCCGGGTCGCCTACCTCGTCTCCCAGGTCGTCGGACCATCGGCAAAAGGCGTAGATGCTCTGGAACGCGGGGCGATGCTCGCGCGGGGTGAGCCAGGTCACGACGCTGAAATTCTCGTAGTGCGTCGCCGTGAGCTCTGCGCAATAGGCCAGGGCCTCGTCGCGGGAGACGGTTTCCGCGGCCTCCGGGCCGAACCGCCTCAGATCGTCCGCAAATGCCATGACCGGATCACCTCTTCTTTCGTCGATCTGTTAAGCGGTAGGTTGGGGTTTCGCTCCAACCCTGGGCAGCCCTCATCCGCCGCCGCGCGGCACTTTCTCCGGGCGGGGGAAGGGACCATTCCAACCTTCTCCCTCGGGTCCCCTCCGGGGACCCAGGCGGCCGCGGGCCGGATGAGGGGCGCCGCGCGACCGTTTGCCTGAGAATCCGCAGCCGATTCTAATGCTCCCAGAGCGCGGATGCCAGACGGCCGACTGGAGCGTTGACCCTCTGGTCCGGGAGGGAGACAATCATCTTTCCGGAATGCTTCAAATGTGGAATGCGGAATTGGCCAGGAAGAGAGAACCAAACCATGAGAACCAACGTGCGATTCCCGAGTGTTTGCCTGTTCACAGCGAGCCTGCTGGGCTGGTTCGCCGGCTGTTCATCAATTCCCGCCCAGGCACAGGAGGCCGGCAAGGCCAAGTGTCTGTTCAACGGCAAGGACCTGACCGGCTGGGTCACCCCTGACGACAAAGCGATCTTCTCCGTCGAGGATGGCGAGATCGTGGGCCGGACCCAGGGGAACCTCAAGAAGAACGAGTTTCTGGTCACGGCCAAGCCGTATCGCGATTTCGTGCTCAAGGCCAAGGTGAAGTACAAGAACGGCAACTCGGGAATCCAGTTTCGCAGCAAGCGCGCCGCCAACGGCGCGGTGTCGGGACCGCAGGCCGACATCGCCAAGGGCTTCTGGGGCCTGCTCTACGAGGAGCGGGGCCGGGGCATGCTCGAGCGCTATCCCGAAGCCGCGGCCAACAAGCTGGTCAAGGCAAACGACTGGAACGAGTTTGTGATCAGCGCCAAGGGCAAGCACGTGACGATTGACTTCAACGGCACGCGGATCATCGACCGGACTGATCCCGAATTTGCCGACCAGGGCATCATCGCCTTTCAGGTCCACGTCGGCCCGCCCATGGAGGTCCGTTTCAAGGACATCGAGATCACGGAGCTGGGGAACTGATCGTCTTACCCCGGCGCGGCCGCCCGTAGGTCACGCCCGAGCGTGACCTACGCCTCGCCGCGAATCTCGCACTCGTACTCCCGCCCGTAGGCCAAATCCCGGGCACCACCGTGGCCGCCGCCGCGCTGACCTGTCCTACGAATCTGGCCGATCCTTCCGGATACGGTGTCTGCCCGGCTCGACGACGACAAATGAACCTTGCGGTTCCTGCTCGTCGTGCAGCGTGAGCACGCGCTCAAGCTCGGCATGCACGGCGGCAACGCTTCAGACAAGCCTTCACATTCAGACGAAGAGGTCGTGCGGGAGCCGCGGAGCGATAGAGAAGAGTCTGCCGATCCTTATCGCGGCGGAGCATTCATCCTGCATATTCTCGCCGTCGCATGGATTATCCATGTTTTGAGGTCTTATTCAATCACAAGCACAAGCGTTGGCGGATGCATCGCTCTATTCGGAGTTGCCACCGCAGTCGTTGGATTCGAGGGGCACTACGATGCACTGAAACCGTGGTTCCAGTAGCTCAGCAAGGATCGCCAGGACGTGATCAGCTCCGTCGGCTGGGGGCTCGTTATTGGCTCGGCGGCCACCGTCGCGCTCTACACTGGTTCTCTTTCGCGGTATGCTGTAGGAACGCTAGTAGGCCCGCGCCGCGCTGGGCCCGCCTCACAAATCTCGCCACTCGCCACTTTCCCTCAAGAAAAAAAATCCCCGGGCCGATAACTGATCTGGTACTCCTTGTCTACTCCTAGTAAAAGGGGCTCACCGCGGTGAACGCGATCCCCTCCGAAACCCGTGCACCCTGGACACGACGTCCGGGGAGGGTGAGCATCAGGGACGTCGCGATCATCATGGGACTGTTGGTCGTTTCTGTCCGGGTGCAAGGGCGTCGGCTGGCCCAATCCAGCCAGCTCGAGCGATTTCGGCCTGAATCGAACGATGGGACACGGTACGCCAAGAAGGCAAGCCGTGAGGCCCCAGACGCGAGGCAGACAGCCCAAGGAAGGGTCGGGCAGAGAAGAGCCCGGCATATCGCAACTCATCTCGTCTCACATCAGCTTCTTTCGGCGCCGACGTCCGCTCAAGGGAATGCTTCAAATTCGGAATTCGGAATTCGGAATTCGGAATTGATTTCTGCCATTCCGCATTCCCCATTCCGCATTCGCGGGATTCCGCATTTGAAGCACTCCGCATTTGAAGCACTCCGCATTCGAAGCACTCGAGGGAAAGGAGTCCTTGCCGCATGACATTCGCCTCCCTTCTGCTCATTCTCGCCATCGGAGCCCCCACAAGCTCCCCGGGCGCCGAACCCGTTCTCCTCGACTTCCACGCCGAGTGGTGCGGACCCTGCCGTCAGATGCGCCAGGCCGTCGCCACACTCGAGCGCGGCGGTTATCCGATTAAGTCCGTCGACATCGATCGGTCTCCCGGCCTGGCGGAAAAATACGGTGTCAGCGCCGTGCCCACGTTCATCGTGGTCGATGCCGCGGGGAAGGAACTGGGAAGGACGTCGGGAGCCCAGCCGGCGGAGCGGCTTGCGCGCTTCTACCGCGAAGCCAGGGCCATGGCTCAGCCGCCTGCCAACTCGCGCGCTCATGCCGATGGCGACGACGGCGCGGCCGAGGAAGATAATGCCGAGCGTGCCGCGGCCAGAGCCAGCCGGGGCGAGGATGATGTCGCTGCTCGGTCCGAGCGCCAGGGCGACGATGAATCGCGCGACGAGCCTCCTTTCCAGAACCCCCTGCCTTGGGAAACCGTGGTCCGCATCCGCGTTCTGGCCCAGGGCTCCGTGGGCTTCGGCTCGGGAACCATCATCCACAGCTCCGCCAACGAGGCATTGATTCTCACCTGTGCCCATATTTTCAAACTCGAAGGCCGGCAGCAGGCGCCTCCCGATCGTTTCCCTCGGAAGATCCTGATCGACCTCTTTGACGGCAAGCTGCACGGCGAGCACCCCAAGCAGGTCCACTTCGTCGAGACCGTTGCCGGGCGGGCGGTTGATTATGACTTCACGCATGATGTGGGGCTGATCCAAATCAGGACGGGCCGCCGGCTGCCCGCCGCGAGGGTCGTCCCGGCGCACTGGCATCCGCAAGCTCGCATGTTCATGTACACGGTAGGTTGCTCGGAGGGTCAGGACGCGACCGCCTGGAGCACGATCGTGCTCAATCCCCAGATGCGCGGGCTGTCGGGAAACCCCTCTTACGAGGCCATCGAATGCAAGTACGCCCCCCACCAAGGGCGTTCCGGCGGCGGGCTTTACACCCAGGATGGCTATGTCGCCGGCGTCTGCAACTTTGCCGAACCTCGCGGCGACCACGGGCTCTACGCCACGCCGCGTTCGATCTACGGCCTGCTCGACCGCAACAAGCTGATGGCCCTGTACGCGCCCGTCACAACCGGTTCAGACACCTTGCTGGCCAGCCGCGGCAATCGTTCGCGGGTTCGGGAGCATTCGCCGATCACCGTCGCCCGGGCGCAGTCGCCCGACGGTGCGGAGTCTGAGAAGCCCTCGGTCCGGCGGGGCAATGTGACGGTTCCACCACCGGAATTGGTGATCAAGTCTCCGCTGACCGCCCAGCGCACGGCTGGAGGCGAGGAGCGAACGACGCGCCGGACGGCCTGGCAAGCCACGCATCCGACTCCCCCGCCGGCTCCCAAGTTGACCACAACCGAGCCCCCCGGCAAGATCGAGCAGCAGACCGATCTGAATCTCGATCCCCAGGCCGACCACGATCGGTTCAGCCACTTCGAGGCCGACGACGACGCCGATTCGGAGCAGAGCGCGGGCGCCGAGGATCTGCCCGCGTCCGCGAAATCGCCCGCGGTCCAGCCCGCACCGAAGTCACGCTGGCGGGCAGTATCGAGGGCTGGTGGCTAGTTGCTAGTGGTTCGTTGCTAGTGGATAGTGGAGAGCATGTAGGGTCCGCTGTGCGGACCGTCGAGAAGACGAGGCCGGAAAAGGTCCGCACAGCGGACCCTACGGGGCTCCACCCGATTCTCGTTTCGCTTGCTCTGCACTCGCCACTAGCCACGACTCACTGTCAGAGGATCACAACATGTTCGCCACGCGGTCGCACCGGGGGTTGATGATCGTTTTCGGAGTGATTCTGGGGCTGGCCTCCGGGCTGCTCGCGTCGGACCAGAAGGGAGAGCCGAGCGCGCTGGAGAAGGACCCCAGCGGCTGGATTGACATGCTTTCGGGTGCGGGCCCGTCGCTGGACGGCTGGGTCCGGGAGCCGATTCCCGCGACCCACGAACTTTCCGAGAAGTCGCAATGGTCGTTCGATGAAGCCACGAAGCACCTGATCTGCCGGGGCGACGGCGGTCACGAATGGCTCCGGCTCGACCAGGTGCTCACCGATTACGTGCTCCACGTGGAATGGCGGTTCACGCCGGTCCCGGGCAAGAAGGGATACAACTCCGGCGTCTTCGTCCGGACCTCATCCGATGGCAAGATGTGGCACCAGGCCCAGTGCGGCGATTCATCCGGCGGATACCTCTTCGGCGAAACGCTGTGGAACTACGCGATGAAGCCGTTCGATCTCCAGAAGGAGGTGCACGACCAGCGCGTCAAGCCGGCGGGCGAGTGGAACACCTACGAGCTTACCTGCAAGGGGCGAATCGTTACACTCTGGGTCAACGGCGCGGTCACGTGCCAGATGAAGCCCTGCCCGGTTCCTCGCGGCTACGCTGGCGTCGAGGCCGAGGGCTGGCGCATCGAGTTCCGCAACATCAAGGTCAAGATGCTGTAGGAACAACCGGGGCCTCGACCGATGGTTATGGCGCGGTGCGTAATCATTTTAACCCGAAGCGTGAGCGAGGGGCCGCTGTCACCATGTCGGCTGAATCGCCGTCCCCCTCGCTGACGCTTCAGGTTAGTATGCGACAGGCCGTTCGATCTGCTGGCGATCGGCGAGGAGTCTCGCCTTTCTTACCAGTTCATCGAAAGACTTGGCCATGCGAGTTCCTCTTCCGGCCCAGATTTACAGCACCACTCCGCCCACGACGATCAGGCAGACCCAGGCGATCGGCCAAGTGACGAGCAGGGCGACGGCAAGATGGTGTGTCCAGGGTTTCGACGCGTTTCCCGTCTGCACGTCTTCCGGCCCGAAGAGGCGGAAGACAAGGCCGGCCAGGAGGGGGATCAGGCCAAACAGGACCGTATCACTGAACTGAAAGCTGTGCAGGCGGATCGGCAGCACGAAGACGCCCAGGACAATCCAGTAGACGCCGATCAGGAGCCAGGCCATCTCGGCCCAGGTTCGCGCTGGGGGCTGGACGGCGTTTTCCACGCCGGAGGCTGGCTTGGGCTCAGACAGCGGACGCCTGCGCCGGAGCAGAAGCAAGGGACCGCTCATCGCCAGGCCAAGCCAGACGTACAGCCCGATCGCGAAAAGCGAGATCGCCGGGGAGATCGCCTCGCGGGGCCAGAATGCACGGAAGAATACCGCCGCCAGGCCATAGCCAATCACGATGGCCGAGACATCCAGAAGCTGAATCCGGAACTCGGGGAAAAAACCTGGCGAGTTATCCATGGATGGCGGGCTCCTCAGTGCTTGCATTCGGCTCTCAGCTCAGGACCACCATTCCCAGCCCGCACTGGATTGGCCAGGCGACCGAGAGGATCAACCCAACGCGGTTGGTCCAGGGGGCGGCCTCGACGAGCGCTGCCTGCTCCGGAGGAACCATCACCCACGTTCCCCAGACGACGGCCAGGCAGATCGTGCACGCGACGACCAGACTCACGCTCAGGGTCATGGAAAAGAGGGGATTCTGCCGCGGGTCCTCGCCTGGCATGGCTGACTGGATGATGGCGGTGAGCAGCCAGGGAATCCCCATGACGGCCCAGAGCCAGTCGCCGACCTTGGGGTAACCCGCGAGGCGCCTGGAGAATCGTCTGGCAAGGAAGATGAAGGGACCAGACGAGGTCAGGGCGACCCAGGTGAATGTGACGCAAACCATCACCCATCCCGCGGCAGACAACCCGCTCCGCATGATCCGCAAAATGTGAACCGAGGCGATGGACGACCCCATGACCAGAGCAAGCCCGTCGAGCACGGTGATATCGCTTCCCGAGTCGGTTCGTTGCATGCTCTGCCGCCTTCCGGTTGCCGCGATGATTCATGGAACCAGTGTATAAAGAGAGCCGACTCATCGTCGCCGGCCGTCTCGATTTGCCTGTATCTTGTCGCCTGCCGTATAATAAGCGTTGTTCGCAGGAGTCCGTGTCTGGGATTCGGCTGAGCCCCTGTGGATGCTTCGCTGTGAGCATCGGGGTGGTTCGCCGTTTTTTTCATCCCGGTCTCTCTCCCTCCCGCCGATGGGTTCGCCACCCGTCGATTTCTCAATGGGGTGACAGACATGACCCTCCCCAAGGTCGCGATCGTGGGTCGACCGAACGTCGGCAAATCGTCATTGCTCAACTGGCTGGCTGGTCGGAGGATCGCGATCGTCGACGATCAGGCCGGTGTCACGCGCGATCGGGTCGGTGCGCTGGTCCAGCTCGGCGACGACCACAATCCCCGGTTCTTCGAGCTGATCGATACTGGCGGCGTGGGCATGGTCGACCGCGACGACCTGAGCGACGACGTCGACCGGCAGATCGAAACGGGCATGAACGAGGCGTGCCTGATCCTCTTCGTGGTGGACATCCGTGAAGAGCTGATGCCTCTCGACGAGGAGGTGGCCCAGCGCCTCCGATACCTCAAGACTCCCGTCATCCTGGTGATGAACAAGGCCGACTATCCCGATCTCGACGAGCGGGGCGGGGAGTTCTACAAGCTGGGGC
>JBMFUH010000284.1:0-7771 GCA_049966735.1 Isosphaeraceae bacterium | reverse complement strand
GTGGTGGTGGTGGTGGTGGCATGAGTGGTGGCGGTGGCATGGGTGGCGGCGGCGGCATGGGTGGCGGCGGCATGATGGGTGGGGCAGTCATGACGGGCATGCCGTTCACCATCATCAACCGGGTGGTCATTCCCGGACCGCGGCAGATTCTCCTCCACGTCAAGATTGCCGAGCTCAACCGCCAGGCCATCCGCCAGCTTGGAATCAGTTGGCTGGACACCAAGGGCAAGTCGATCATTGGGTCGAGTGCCGGGAATATCGGCTCCGTCACCGGCTCGGTCGACGTCACCCATAGCACCTTGGCGAGCAATCCCATCGGCTACCTGGCTCCCGTCACGTCCAGCTTTTCGGCAGTGGGCAATGGCACCAGCGGCGGCCAGCTCTTCGGCGTCTTCGACGCGGGGCATTTTTCCCTGTTCATCAACGCCCTGCGCAATAACCAGCTCGCCAAGATCCTGGCCGAACCCAACCTGGTCGCGCTCGACGGTCAGCCGGCGCGGTTCCTGGTCGGCGGCCGGTTTCCCTTCCCGGTACCGCAGAGCTCGTCGGTTCCCGGCGGCACGGCCGTGGTCACGATCAACTTCCAGCGGTTCGGCACGATCCTCAACTTCATCCCCGAGATCCTCGCCAATGACGTGATTCGCCTCGATGTTGAGCCAGTGGTCAGCCAGCTCAACTTCGCGCAGGGAACCTTCGTCAACGGCGGCCCGGTCCCGGCGATTATCGAGCGAAGTGCCCGAACCGTCGTGCAACTGAGAGAGGGCCAGACCCTGGCGATCGCCGGGTTGATCCAGCTCACGACCAACGCCACCACGGCGCGCATTCCAGGCCTGGGAGATCTCCCTCTCGTCGGTCCCTGGTTCAGCTCCAACACGATCACGTCGATCGAGACCGAGACGGTGATTCTGGTGACGCCCGAACTCGTGGCGCCGCTGGAGAAACAAGAGGTCACGGAAGCTCCCGGCGATCGGGTCTTCCAGCCCAACGACGCGGAGTTCTACCTGCTGGGCCGTATCGAAGGCAAGCTGGGCCGGGAATTCCGGGCCACCGTCGGCGACCAGGACCCGCTCCACCTGATGAAGCACTTCCAGAGCGAGCAGCACTGGGTCGTCGGACCTCATGGTTATGCCGATTGACCGTCGCGGGCCCCCTATCGTCGTAACCCAATATGTGGCCGGACATGATTTCACCCGCTCCCGCGGGGGGAGAGGGAGCCGGCAGCCGCCGCGATGCAGTCAGTTAAGGCTCTTTCAACGGTATTGAGTCAGAGGGGAAAGTGATGCGTAGCCCGAAGATCCTGTTCGCCTGGTGGGCTGGTGCGGCGCTGGCCTCGGGGTTGCTCGCCGGAGTCGTCACGGCTCAGCCCCCAAGTCCACCGCCGGGGACGGACCAGCCTTACCAGCGCCCCGGCTTTTTCCATCGCCTGTTCCACCATACCGCACAGACCCTCCAGGACAAGATGATCGGCTACCCGGACTGCTTCGTCGAACCCCCGTTGGGGACGTACGTCCGGGAGCAGTTCGCCATTCAGGTCGCCAAGGCCGATCCTCACCGGTTCACGCTCTACCGCTCCGATTTCTTGCCGGGAACCGATCGCTTCTCTCCTAGCGGCGCCGCGCGGTTCAACCGGATGTTCTTCCGGATCAGCGCGGTGCCCAACCCAGTGATCGTCGAATGGACGCCCGACGAGCCCGGTCTCGCCGAGGCTCGCCGCAAGGCCGTGCTGGCCACGTTCCAGAAGGCGGGCCGGCCCATGCCCGGCCAGTGCGTGGTGATCGGTCCTTCGCCCTATCCGGGCGCCATGGGCGTCGAGGCCGGGCTGAACTTCAACGCCATCATCGGGCGCTCCCAGAACGCATTACAAAGCTACCCCGTCACCCCCCAGCCGGCCGCCTACACTGGCAGCTTATCGGGATCTCAATGAGACGAGGAATTCACAAGTCATGCATAAGAACCATGTGATTGGCTTGACTCGGAATCCCCGCGCGCCGGAGCTCTACCTGGTCGCTCTGGTCGCCGCGGCTGCGATCCTCCTCCAGCCGGGAACTGTCGTGGCCGCTCCGGCCGATCAGAAAGGCGAACCCCAGGCCAACCCGCCCGCGGTTCCTCAGAACCCCGAGCCCCAGGCGGTCTCCGTCGACCTGACCAGGTCCCACGATCCCAACGGTTTCCTTCCTGAGGTCACGCGGGATCAGAGGATTCACGTCCATATCGACTTTGGTCGGGTGTTCGAGGCGCGCGGCAATTTCGAGGCCGCATTGGCGGAGTATCAGCAGGCTCTTGAAGCCTGCAACCACAGGGGCCTGGCCAGGTTCCGTTCGGCCGACGAGGCGCTCGCCGAGCGGCGCATCGCCGGCGCGCTCGACCGGCTGGGCAGGTTCGCCCAGGCCGAGGTGCATTACAAGAAGGCCCTCAGACTCAGCCCGCGCGATCCCAAGATCTGGAACGACACCGGCTACAGTTACTACTTACAGGGGCGTTGGGCCGACGCCGAACGAGCCTTCAGGCTCGGCCTGCGTTACGCTCCCGACGATCAACGGATCACGACCAACCTGGGCCTGACCCTGGCCGCCGCGGGCCGGACCAAGGAGGCCTTGCCACTCCTTTCCCGCTTCACCGGCGACGCCATCGGCCATGCCAATCTCGGCTACCTGCTGGCCGCGTCCGGCCAGGTCGATCTGGCCCGCGAGCAATACCTTCAAGCCCTGGCGCTCTCCCCCAACCTTCAACTGGCTCGCCGCGCGCTGGCCAAGCTGGACAGCTCTCAGAAAGTCGAGGGCGTGGCCGCGACGGAACCAGGTGGACAAGGGCCGAACCCCACGAATCCCGCCGCGTCGCCATCGCCGGCCAGGGATTCCGCGGTGCGAAGGACCGTCCAGACCACGATGGAGCAGTCGAGGCCGAGGATCCCCCCTCCGCGCCGGGACATGATCGCCCCGCCGCCGGTTCCGCAACTTCTCCCCTTGAAGTAACCCACGGCCGATGCTCGTGGAACGTCTGACGACACGTGCGGGGGCGGAGAAGGCGTCATAGGCGGAGAAGGCGCCATTCGTGTCAGGATTCGAGAACGTGCGGCCTCACTCACTTCAGGGGCAATCGGTTCCGGACATCTTCCGCGCGGCCCGCTCGATGTCCGCTTGGACCGCGCCAACCTGTGCCGGAGGGCAAATCATGTTTACAGGATGTACCGGCTGAGGTCCTCGTCCTTGGAGAGCGCCTCGAGGCGCTGGCGGACAAGCGCCGCGTCAACGGTGACCCGCTTGTCCTGTCGATCCGGGGCCTCGAAGCTGATGTCCTCGAGAACCCGTTCGAGGATCGTGTGCAACCGGCGCGCGCCGATGTTCTGAGTGGTCTGGTTGACCTGAAACGCCAGATCGGCCATGACCTCGATGGCGTCGCTGGTGAACTCGAGCGCGAGTCCCTCGGTCTCCAGCAGCGCCTGGTACTGGCGGATGAGCGAGGCCCGGGGCTCGCGGAGAATCCGGGCGAAGTCGTCTCGCGAAAGGTCGTGCATCTCGACGCGGATCGGAAAGCGGCCCTGGAGCTCGGGCATGAGGTCCGAGGGCTTGCTGCGGTGAAAGGCCCCCGCGGCCACGAACAAGACGTGATCGGTCTTGACCGGTCCATACTTGGTGTTGACGGTTGTCCCCTCCACGATGGGCAAGAGGTCGCGCTGAACCCCTTGGCGCGAAACATCCGGCCCGCGCGTCGCCCCTTCGTCGCCGGTGATCTTGTCCAGCTCGTCGATGAAGACGATGCCCGACTCCTCGGTCAGGGTGACGGCGGCCTGGTTGATCTTCTCGGGGTCGATCAGGGCGTCGATCTCTTGCTGGAGCAGCACCGGCCGGGCCTCGCGAACCGTGAGCCGGCGGGTCTGCGACTGTTTGGGGATGATCTTCTCGAACATGTTCTGGAGGTCCATCTCCATCTGTTCCATGTTGCCGGCGCCCAGGATCGAGATGGGCGCCAGATTCCGTCCGGGAATGGTGATCTCGACCTCGCGGTCTTCCAGGCCGCCGGCCTGAAGCCGGTTTTTCAGCTTCTCGCGCGAGCGCTTGCGCCGTTGCTCGGCCTCGTCGGCCCGTGTCGTGTCGGCATCACCCCAATTGGGGGCGGCGGGAGGAGCCGGCAAGAGGAGATCGAGCAGCCGCTGCTCGACACGCGACTTCGCCTCTTCCTCCACGCTCTCGCGCTCGGAGGCGCGGACCAGCAGGATCGCCGCCTCGACCAGGTCGCGAATCAGGCTCTCGACGTCGCGGCCGTAATAGCCGACCTCGGTGTACTTGGTCGCCTCGGTCTTGACGAAGGGAGCGCCCACGAGCATGGCCAATCGCCGGGCGATCTCCGTCTTGCCGACGCCGGTCGGGCCGATCAGCATGATGTTCTTGGGCATGATCTGGGCCCGCAGCTCCTCGGGAAGCTGCCTGCGCCGCCAGCGGTTGCGCAAGGCGACGGCCACGGCGCGCTTGGCGTCGGCCTGCCCCACGATGTCGCGGTCCAGCTCGGCGACGATCTGCCTGGGCGTCAACTCGGGATCATGCTTGGGCACGGCTATTCCTCCACGCTCGGATTACCGAGCCGAAAGCACGCCTACAGCAACAGGAACGACGCCCAGAAAACGCGGTTCTCTCCGAAATGAACCGGCTTTGCCGAGAGAGTCGACAGGCACGGGGGAAGTCACTTTTGGGCCTTCTCGTCGCTTGGCCGCGCTGCTGGACCGTCCTGGTCCTCGCACGGAATACTGTCCCCGTTGGCATCGTCATCCTGATAAGGACAGTCGCAGGAAATTGCCTGGCCGCCGCACCGTGGGCACCGTTCAACGTCGCAACCCACCACATGAAGTTGTCCTTTCACGACCGCGCAATCGTGGCAAGGTTGCCTGTCAGCGCCCCAATCATCGCCCTCGTCACCGTAAGGGATGCGCGGATAGCACTTCCCAGCGATTAAATAGGTTCTTTGATCCTGGGCCTGTGCAATGCGCTCCGGCCATCCTTCCACCATCTCGACGCCATGATAAACTACCTTATCTGTGTTCATGGTTCGAACCTCAGCCAGTGGGCCATTGAGCAACGTATTGCTGCCCGCTCTTTGTCAGCCTGTAGAGCTTCTGGAGAAGACCACCCTGTTGTCTTGTCTTTCCCGTATCTTCCAGAAGCCCGTCCTCGAGCAAGTAACTGAGCAATATCTCCATTTCAGCGAACCACCAAAATTCCCGGGTCGTTCTGTCGTTGATGAAGGTGCGAATCAGACGTTGTTCCAGGTCGCCATAACGACTATGTACAAGCCTCAGGTTCAGCTTGTAAGTCCGCATGGGCAGGCGGTCGATTTCACCGTTGTCGTACCGCGTATGGCACGTCGGACACAGAGCCACCAGATTCTCGAATTTGTGCTCCCTCACCTGCGCCCATGGGACGATGTGGGCGAGTTCAACAGGGTGTTGTCGGCAAGTTGGAATTGCACAGCGATGCCCGCACTCGAGTAGCAGCATTCTCTCCAGGGCCGCAGGGATCGGCGGCCTCTTCGGTATGGCCATGATGTTGAGCCATGTTTATCTTTTGTACCGTGTTGCGTCTGAGATCTTCGTTGGAGACACAATGCCCACCTCTCTCTCGCCCGATATCCCCCTCATCTTCGCTACCTCTCTGCCTCGCGGCTAGTCCGTTACGAGGGGGACATGTCAACTCGTATCCGGTCGTTCGCTTCGACCCCATCGCTCTTGGTAGCATGGATGAAACGACCAAGGGGAAACCGGAAACGACACTCCTTTCCGGGCATTTCGACGTAACATAGATCCACAAAACACGTTCAGTCAGGAAGAAAGCACGCCGCTTACCCCACGCTGGCCAGTTCCTCCACCGTCAGGTTGCTGTTGGTGTAAATGTCGATGCCGCCGGCGATCAGGAGCGATTCGCGGACGATCTCGTTGGCCGAGAGGTTGGAATGGGCCAGGAGCGCCCGCGCGGCCGCCAGCGCGTATCCCCCGCCCGATCCCGTGGCCAGGATGCCGTCGCTGGGCTGAATCACGTCTCCCGAGCCGCTCACCAGCAGGCTGTGGCGGCAATCGACGACCAAAAGCACCGCCTCGAGCCGCCTGAGCATTCGATCCGTCCGCCAGAGCTTGGCCAGCTCGGTCGCGGCCCGCGGGACGTTGCCGGGGTAGTCCTTGAGCTTCCCCTCGAACCGTTCCAGCAAGGCGAACCCGTCGGCCGCGGAACCGGCGAAGCCCACCAGCACCTGGCCGTCCAAGAGCTTACGCACCTTGACCGCGTCGGCCTTCATCACCTGCGTGCCGAGCGTCACCTGCCCGTCCCCGCCCAGAGCCACCTTGCCGGCTCGGCGAACCGAGAGAATCGTCGTCGCGTGCCAGTCCAACCGGGGTTCCTCCTTCCACTAGGCGAGGACCGTCTCGCCTGGACCTCATTCTAATCAGACGGCGGCCCAGTCGGAAACCGCTCTCGCGGCCGATCAACCGATCTCGCGCCGGCGTCACGCGCGGAGCTGGGACGCCACGTGCCCCGCCGCGTCCTTCTCCGTCCGCGCCCCGTTCCGGTCCGCACGGCGGACCCTACATGCGGTCGTGGCACAAGATTCCATTCCTGTCTGGGATCGAATACGATCGATATCCAAATCGCATTTGCCATTTGCCATCTGCCATTCGCCATTTGGCATTCCCCACGAGGAGCACCCCCATGACACTCCTGGCTCTGACGGCCTGTACGCTCTTGGCCCAGGCCACGCCGCCCTTGCCGGCGTTTGACTTCCGACAACCCGGCGCGGTCGCCGAGTGGACCGCGACGCACGACATCACGCGGCTCGAACCGACGGGGCAAGGGATGGCCGTCCACATCGGCGGCGAGGACCCCTATTTTGCCGGCCCCGCGCGGGATTATCCGGCCGGGCAGCCGCTGCTCTTGAAGGTTCGCGTCAAGTCGTCATCAGGCGGGCACTTGCAGATCTTTTACTTCGGCCCGACCCGGGGAACCGACGAGCAGCACGCGGTCCACGCCGCGGTCAAGCCCGGCGTCTGGCAAGACCTGACCATCCCCATGCCCCCCTTGGGCCGAGGATCTCGCCTGCGCATCGACCCGCCCGGCACGCGGGGCGTTTGCGTGATCGAGTCGATCCGCTTCGAGCCCAGGCTGACCATCGCCGCGCCGAACTGGCCCAGGCCGACCGTCCCGCGCGTGGACGCCCAGAGCCCGATCATCCAGAACGGCTCGCTCACCTTGCGGCAAAATCCCGGCGAGTTCGCCGGCTTCGTCATCAGCGTTGACGGCAAACCCTTCGCCACGGGACATAATCAGCCGCTGATCGGCTATGTCCGGCCTGGAGAATCAGCGGTCCGCTGGATCGACGTGGCAAAGGCGGGCAAGGTCCGCTGCAACCCCGCGCCCGGACTCTCCGGCATTGCCATCGAGACATCGTTCGCCGACCCGGACGACGGTCGCTGGACGCTCGCGCGAACGTTTCAACCGGGCGAACCGGGAACCATCAACGTGACCGCGACCGCCGCGGTCGACGCTCCCCGCGACGTCGTCTTCGTGCCGCTCATCCTGGTCTTGCCCGGCCACGGCTCGTTCGGGGCGATCAAGGGACAGGGGCTCTTCGCCGGCGTCGAGTACCTGGAGAACGAGCCCTCCAGCTCGACGGCCGACTTGAGCGAGCAAGCCGGCGCGAATCGCCTGGTTCCCGACTCGGCCCGCATCACCTGGCCGCTCACCGCCATCCAGGCGCATGGACGCTATCTCGGCCTGATCTGGGACCGCTCGCC
>JBMFUH010000283.1:0-7771 GCA_049966735.1 Isosphaeraceae bacterium | reverse complement strand
CTAGACAACCAGCAGGAGTAAGACCGAGTCGGGGGGAGGGTTCGACCAGTTCCTGATGATCCCCCCGAGGAATCATGGTCAATATGAATTGGCGCTGATGACTTCGCCGACCGAACGGGTCGACAGGGCCTGGTAGACTCCGAGTTGGGCGGACCCGAGCGACCAGATGTAGCCGCTTACCACCATGCCGTTGGGGATCGAGTCGCCGTACGAGTCCGCCTGGTTCATCGAGAACGACCAGGAGCTGATCGAGTTCTTGAGAAACCTGACCGAACCGTCGCAGAACGCGAAATTGCAGCCGCCGGGGTGATTGCCGTTGGCGACGGTCGGGTAGTAGTAGGAATAATTGCTCGGCCCTGTCGTTCCTGTGCCGACGTTCATTGGGTAAAGGGTGCAAAAGAGGGTGTCGTACCATCGCCCCGAGTTCCAGGAGTTGTCGGAGTTGGCGTACCTGGGATCTCCCTTTTGTAGCGCGAAGTGGCTGTGTTCGCCAAAGATCATCGTATTGCTCGTGCCGTCAGTAACCTGCGCGATCCGCACGCTGCTGTCGTTGTAGATCACGCCGTTGTACATCGCGAACTGGGCTGCCCCGTACGACGTGTTGTATCCGAAGTCGAAGGTACCCGCGTTGCCCGCGTAGCTGCTGAAGTACTGAAGCCAGTTGCCGGGGGGCAGCGAATTGATGTTCACCACGTTGAACGAGGCATTGGGCGTGCTCGGCGAAATCACTTGCGGATTGACGTCCGGCTCGCTCGGGCACCAGAGGATGCTCAGAGCAACGCCGCTGATCGTGAGGTTCTCGTAGTTCCCCGACGTCAAGCTGAAATTGACGGAGTTGTACATGGGCGCCTGCTCGGTGAACGGCAGCATGCGGACGAAGACGCTGAAGTTCTCGGCGTACTTGTGGGGGATGGCGAAGCAGGAATAAGAGCCGCCGGGGTAACAGCCGTTGGCCGACTCGTAGTTGTTGGCGGCCAGGGCGAGTTGCTTGAGATTGTTGGTGCACTGCGCCCGGCGAGCCGCTTCACGGGCGGATTGGACAGCAGGAAGAAGCAAGCCGATCAAGACCGCGATGATCGCGATGACGACCAGCAGCTCGATCAGCGTGAAGCCGCGTGATCGGCCAGCACAACTCGAAGGTTCCATGGAGGGTGACTCCTCGAAGGATCTGCGAACCGTGAATGAGAACCGAATGCCTTGCCCCTCCTGATCACTCTTCCCGCGAAGGAGTATGGGTGGGGAGCATCCCTGAGTAAACGCCGAGGCAACAAATCAGGAATCCTGACTCTGAGTGGGCATTATAGCAAACTACATATGAGCAGTTTATTAAGACGTGATGAAAAAACAGAGAAAGGCAAAAGTCTCAACCCAACCTTCATGATTCCTTCACCGCGCCAACCGCCAGACGCGGCATCCCGCCGCAATCGCCCGATTCTTCAGGCTCGTTCGATTCGTGGTCCTGATTCCAACCAGATCCGCCTGCTACGGCTCGACCCTCGCAAGAAGAGTGAAACAAACCCAACCTTCATGATTCCTTCACAATCTTCGCCACAACTCCATCTCGGCCTGAGTGTCCTACGCCAGATGGACCACTGGACTCGACTGGCCGAGTCCAGGAGAGATACCACCTTCAAACCTCCGGGCGGAGAACGCGGCCGGTGGCGAAGCCGATCTCCTGGACCATCCAGCGGCCCTGGTCATCTTGCTCGATCTCGGCCTGAAAGCCGTGACTGCGGACCTGGTCCGGGTCGAGCGACGGGTCGGCCAGGAGCAGTTCGTAAGGTACGACGATGCTCCGCGGCTTGTTCGCTCCCACTCCCTGGGCCCAGAGGACCATTTCGATCCGGTCGCTCCCCTCAGGGTTTTCTTCCAACACGGCGAAGAGGACGATTCCCCGGATCCGCATCGTGTCACCCCCTGAGCGAAAGCCGGACGACTGAGGTGAGAAACGCCGCGAGAGCGTCTCTCATGGTATATACTTCCACTGGCAACGCGCAATCTCAGACTGTCGTGAGCAGGGGTTTGCCAAGGCGAGAAGCGTTCTCCACGGCATTCTGAAACCTCCCAGATGAACCTCCGATGATTCCACGGCTGCATGCGCCGATCGTTCTGGCCCACGGCCTGTTTGGGTTCTCGCGCATCGGTCTGGGTCCGCTGACCCTGACCAGCTATTTCCGGGGCATCCCGGAGGCTCTCCGCGCGGCGGGAAACCGCGTGCTCGTGACGCGCGTACACCCGATCGCCGGGGTCGAGTTTCGGGGCAAACGGCTGGGAGACCGGATCCGTCATGTCTTCCCGGACGAGCCGGTGCACCTGATTGGCCACAGTCTGGGCGGCCTGGATGCCCGGCGGTTGCTGGCCGACCCGTACTGGCGCGGGCGGGTGCTGAGCCTGACGACCATCGGCACGCCTCACCTGGGGAGCATCCTGGCTGATTTCGCCAAGCTGAAAGTCGGCCGGATCTATCGCCTCCTCGACAGGATGGGGCTCGATCATCGCGGTTTTCTCGACATCACCCGCCTCTCCGCCAGGAGGTTCCACCGGGGACACCCAGAGCCGCGAGACATTCCCTGCTTCAGCCTGGCGGGCGACCCTCCGGCCGATGAGGTCACCTGGCCGCTCCAGCGTCTGCACGCCATCCTGAGCGAGATGGAAGGGCCGAACGACGGGCTGGTTCCCGTGGCCTCGGCGTTGGCGTTTGGCACTCCCCTGCCCTCCTGGCCAGCCGATCATCTCCGGCAGATGAACTGGATGACTCCGCCGCCGAACTCGGTCTGTCCGCCGATTCCACAGCTTTACGCGGGCATCATCGAGCGCCTGGCTGCCCTGGGCTTCGCGGCCGGTGAAGAGATGGTCGGTGATCGGCCGCTGTCTCTCAGCCTCCCGAAGTCTGCTTGGGAAGGAACGGGATGAGCTGGCGGGCGAAACCCGGAAGCTGCCGTGACTGAATGTAGATGGTGCCGGGCCCGCGATAGCGGCAGACGAAGCCCTCGCCGGAAAGGGCCGACTGAACCATCCCCTTGAGGAATCCGCCCACGCCTTGCGTTTTGCCGGTCGCCTTCTCGATCCGGTACTGGACCGAGCCCTCGAACGCGACGATATGGCCGGTATCCACGATGTATTCTTCCCCGTGCCCCAGCTTCTTCCCATGAATCGCCCCGAACGACGAGAGCAAGAGCAGACCGCTGCCGTCGACGACCAGCAGAAAGAGCCCCTCGCCGGAGAGCATCCCGCGCATGGAGCCTTGAACGTTGATCGCCAGGCCGGGGTCGCCGGCCAGGTAGCTGCCCGGTTGAACGTAGAACCGCGAGCCGGAGAGCTCCACGGCCATGATGTCTCCCAGGGCCCCCGGCGCGATGGTGATCTCGCCCGGACCATCCTCGGCGGTGAAGGTCGTGCGGAACATCGACTCTCCACCCATGGCGCTCTTGAAGGCGCCCATCAATCCGCCGCCGGACATCGCCGCCTGCAGCCGGATCGTCGGCGACATGCTCACCATGGCACCCGACTCGGTCATGATCTGCTCCCCGCGCTCGAGCGCGACCACGGCCAGGCTGAACGAGGGCTGATAAAGAATCTGGTAACGCAAGAGTGTGTCTCCCTTTGCGGTGGCAAGAACACCGCGGCGCAAGTGAACGCGTCACCGCGGACCGATTGGCAGTCTATTCGTCTGGTTGCACAGGTTTCTTGACCCGTCACGAAGGAAGTTCGGCCGGTTGACCGACATGGATGAGAGCGGAGAAAGAGCCCGTCATCGGCTGGACAAGGCAGGGAACCGGCACGATTGCTCGCGTGCGACGCCAGGGTTAGACTGACTCCCTGTCGTTCGGAACTTCTTGAACCGCGTGCCGTGCAACTTCCGGGAGATGCGATGATGCCTCCAGCGCGAATGACGACCGTGATGATGACGTGCTTCCTCATTTGTGCGTCGAGTTTGGCCCTCGGTCTGACCGAGGTTCCAGGAGACGACAACCTCGCGATCGCGGCCGAAGCCCCGGGCCTCGTCCCGCCGCCGGGTGATCCGTGGTCGCCGCCGCGGCAGGCACAGGGGGGGCCAAGGTCGAGTTCGGGACTCGTACTCAAAGAACGGATCGATCCCCACTGGTTCGACGACAACACCAGTTTCTGGTACCGCAACGACCTGGCGGAGGGCCGGCGGGAGTTCATCTTGGTCGACGCTCGCCAAGGGACCCGCGCGCCTGCGTTTGACCGCCAGCGGCTCGCTGCCGCATTGGCCAGGGCGTCCGGGTCGAAGATCGACGCGGCCAGGCTGCCGTTCGATGTCATCGCGCTCGACGACCACGGCAAGACGCTCCGGTTCAAGTTCGGCGAGACGGTCTGGAGGTGCGACCTTGCCCGCTACGACTGTAACAAAGCGGCCGGTGCGGAGGCGCCGACCGAATCGCCGGCTCGCGCATCATCCCGACGCGGGTCGTTTCGGGGAAATCGCGACAGAACGCCGCGCCGGTTTGGCGAGGACGGGCGCTCGCCCGACGGCAAGTGGACTGCCTTCGTCAAGGATCATGATCTTTACCTGCGTGTCGAGGGCGCGGCCGAACCGGTTCGGCTAAGCTCCGACGGCAAGGAGGGGCTCGCCTACGGCCGGCTCTCCTGGTCGCCCGACTCCAGAACCTTGATCGCATTCCGGATCGAGCCCGGTGACCGCAAGGAGGTTTACCTGATCCAGTCGTCGCCGCCCGGAGGAGGCCGGGCCAAGTTGAGGTCCCGCCCCTATC
This sequence comes from Isosphaeraceae bacterium, assembly GCA_049966735.1. Taxonomy (GTDB): domain Bacteria; phylum Planctomycetota; class Planctomycetia; order Isosphaerales; family Isosphaeraceae; genus Aquisphaera. The sequence goes on along the minus strand of JBMFUH010000283.1, from coordinate 3,035 downwards.
CGCTTCCCGGGGACAAGTACACGGCCTACGAGCTGAACCTGTTCGGCATCGCCTCGAAGAAGCAGATGAAGCCCAAGGTCGACCGCATCGATTTCGACGAACCTCGCCTGCGCTGGTGCAAGGATGACCATCACTTCACCTATGAGAAGATCGACCGCGGCCACCAGCGGTTCCGCGTGGTCGAGGTCGATGCCCGGACGGGCGAGGCGCGAAACCTGATCGATGAGACGTCGTCCACGTTCATCTGGACGGCTCACGCCGAGAACGTGGACCTGGACCGCGTCAACTGGCTCGACAGGTCGGACGAGATCGTCTACGCCTCCGAGCGCGACGGCTGGCGGCGCCTCTACCTCGTCGACGCGAAGAAAGGAACGATCAAGAACCCGATCACCAGGGGCGAATACGTCGTGCGCGGCATCGACCTGATCGATGAAGACAAACGCCAGGTCTGGTTCCACGCGGGAGGGAAAAACGCCGGGCAAGACCCTTACTTCCTCCATTATTATCGGGTGAACTTCGACGGCACCGGCCTCGTCGCCCTGACCGAGGGAAACGGCAACCACTCGGCGCGGTTCTCACCCGATCGAACGTATCTCATCGACACCTACAGCCGCGTCGATCTGCCGCCGGTGCACGAGCTGAGGCGTACGTCGGACGGATCGCTCGTCCGCAAGCTCGAGGAGGCGGATATCTCGGCCCTGAAGGCGATCGGCTGGAAGCCGCCCGAGGTCTTCGTCGCCCGGGGACGCGACGGCAAGACCGACATCTGGGGCATCATCGCGCGGCCCAGGGACTTCGACCCGGCGCGGAAGTATCCGGTGATCGAGTCGATCTACGCGGGACCGCAGGGTTCGTTCGTGCCCAAGTCGTTCAGCTCCTTCAATCGGTACGCCTCGCTGACGGACCTCGGCTTCATCGTCGTGCAGATCGACGGCATGGGGACGGCGAACCGCTCCAAGGCGTTTCACGACGTCTGCTGGCACAACCTCAAGGATGCCGGGTTCCCCGATCGCATCCTCTGGCACAAGGCCGTCGCGGCGAAGTATCCCTCTTACGACCTCAGCCGGCTGGGCATCTACGGCGTGTCGGCGGGAGGCCAGAACGCGACGGGGGGTGTGCTGTTCCATCCCGAGTTTTACAAGGTCGCGGTGTCGGCCTGCGGCTGCCACGACAACCGGATGGACAAAGCCTCGTGGAACGAGCAATGGATGGGCTATCCCGTCGGTCCCTGGTACGCCGAGTCGTCGAACATCGACAACGCCCACCGGCTCCGCGGCAAGCTCTTGCTGATCGTCGGCGAGATGGATACCAACGTGCCCCCCGAGTCCACCCTCCGCCTGGTCGACGCTCTGATCCGGGCCGGGAAGGATTTCGAGCTGGTGGTTGTGCCGGGCGCCAACCACGGCATGGGAGGGGCCTACGGCCTGAGGCGGATGCAAGACTTCTTCCTCCGCAACCTGCTGGGAAAAGAACCGCCGGATCGTAACGCGGGGGAGCCAAGGGCGGCTCATCCTGCCACGGGCACAATCGTCACCACGCCCTCCGAGTCTTTCTTCCAACTCGTCAGCGAGCGAGACCGCGAGCCGGCGCGGAAGTTTTACAAGAAATCGATCGAGGTTGATGGCATGCCGGTCGTGGCCTCGGGCGAGGTGGCCGACCTGGCTCTCGTCCGCACGCGGGAGATCGTCCGGCACATGCTGGCGGGGCGCCCCGACGTCGTCCGAGCCATGGTCCGGAAGCACATGTACTTGATCGTGATCGGCAAGGATCAGGCCTATACTGAAATCCCCGAGTACCGCCATTTGCCCAATCCGGCATACTGGAACGAGCGGGTGCGCGGAACCGGCGGCCGACCCACCAGCTTCGGCGAGGAGAACGTGCTTTCACTGCCCCTGGACCGGTACGACGACGAGAGCATCGCCGTCCATGAGTTTGCCCACACGATCGACGGCACCCTGCGCTCGATCGACCCGGCCTGGCGCGAGAGGCTGCGCTCGGTCTACCAAAACGCGGTCGCCCGCGACCTGTACAAGAATGCCTACGCGGCAGGCAGCCCGGGAGAGTACTGGGCCGAGATCGTTCAGTCCTATTTCGACTGCAACCGGGTCAACAACTGGAACCATGGTCCGATCGGCACGAGGGAGCAACTGAAGGTGCACGATCCGGAAGGGTACGAGCTGGCGCGGACCACCTTCCGGCTCGGCCCGGAGCACGACTGGCGGTACACTCCGCTCCGCAAGCTGCCCAGCGTGACTCCTCCACCCGCCCGCCTGAAGATCGACCCTTTCTACACCAAGTTTACCTGGGCGCGCGAGTTTCACGTGGTCGGCCGCGGAGCCAGCGACCGGGCGCTGCTCAAGGCCAACGACACCGTCCGCAAGCTGTTCGCGTACCGTCATGACCTGCTCAAGGCGCTCCTGGCTGCCGGCGTGAAGCTGGCGATCCTGGGGCCCGGCGAGACGATCTCCCAGCTTCCCGAGTACCGGGGCGACCAGGGCTCGAGGATCGATCGGCTGCCGCGTTACCTGGAGTACAGCCCCGAGACGAGGACGGTTGTCGTCGGTGAGGAAAACGTGCTGGGAGACCCCGACCAACCGGGAGTTGGCCCCAACCAGGTGATCCGCGTGCTCGCCCGGGCGTTGCATGACGTGGCCGGCACCCGGCCGATCGACCCGAACTGGGACAGGCGAGGCAGTGAGGTGCAGCAATACGAATTGCGGGTCAAGCGGCTCGACGTCCGGTTCGACGAGGCGCTCCAGCATCTCTTCAAGAACGCCACGCGGGCGGGGAAATGGAAAGGGACCGCCGCTGCCCGCGACCGGATCGAATACTGGGCCACCGGCGTTCTGGCCTACTTTAGCGCGCTGGGCCAGAGCACCGTCCCCGGCGGAGCCCTTCAGCCCATCCGCACGCGGGAGGACCTGAAGGCTTACGACCCGGACCTGTACGCACTGGTGAACCAGACGCTGGCCTACGAGGGGCACGTCGACTGGCGATTCGCGCCGTCGAGACCGATCAGGGAGAAACCCTAGCAT
>JBMFUH010000282.1:0-7821 GCA_049966735.1 Isosphaeraceae bacterium | reverse complement strand
CTGACGGCGACTCCGACTTCGACCACCGCGATCCAGCTCAACTGGAATGCCGCGACCGATCCGCATGGAGTGAACGGCTACAACGTTTACCAGGTGACATCCTCAAGCGGATTCCCCTCGCTCATCGCCAGCCTCGTTCACGGCACCTCCTACACCGTCACGAGGCTGGCCACATCCCAGCCGGGCCCCGCCATGTACTCATTCGTGGTCAGCTCCGTAGACACTCAAACCGGCCTAGAATCGCCTTATTCGGCGGTCGCGAGGAGCCAGACTCTTTATCCCCCCACCCTCTGGGGTACCAGGTTACCCGACGGCACAATCGTGAGTGGCCCGATTACGGCGGGCATCGGATCGGCGACTCAGATTTACCTGCTTGCCTATGGCAACGCATTCCCGTCGTTCTCCGTCCAGAACGCTCCCAGCGACCTCACGGTAAATCCGCACAGCGGTCTGGTCACGTTCACCCCGACCAAGGCCGATCTGGGACTCCACACCTACACGTTCGTGGCCACCAACAGCGTCGGCAGTGCAAGCCTGAACGTCACCTTCAACGTCAAGTACGCGGTCGTGATCACCTGGCCGCTGCCCACTCGCTTCGTCTACGGAACGCCGCTCGGCTCCTCGGTACTTGATGCCAGGGCGTACAATCCCAACAGCCCCACTCAGATCGTCCCTGGCACGTTCGCATACACCCCCGTCAGCGGAACGGTGCTGGGAGCCGGGGTGCAAACGCTCAAAGCGACATTCACCCCCACCGATACGGCGACCTACGCCAACACCACCGCGACCGCCTCCTTGACCGTCTCCCAGGCGACCGTCACTCCGGTCTTGCAGGAATCCACCACCGCCAGCAAATACGGCCAGTCCGTCACGTTCAAGGCGACGCTGAAGGCATACGGTTTGGGGGCCCTCCCCACGGGCTCCGTCACGTTCTACGACGGCCCGTCGTCCACCGCGACGCCCATCGGCACCGTCCCGATCGACAGCACCGGGGCGGCGAGCTTGAGCGTCAGCTCACTGGGCGTCGGCACTCATTCGATCTACGCGAGTTATGGAGGTAACTCGAACTACACGTCGAGCAAGTCCTTGACCGTCACTCAGAGCGTGAGCAAGAACACCGACACGACGGCTGTGACGTCATCGGCCAACCCAATCTTCTATGGTCAGAGCGTCGCGTACACGGCGGTGGTGACTCCGCCCTCCTCCCCCGCCGGGCTGCCGGTCCCCACGGGAACCGTTACTTTCAAGGACGGCTACACGGTGCTCGGCACCGCGACTTTGAACAGCCAGGGCGCCGCCATATTCACACCCACCGTCAACCCGACCGTGGGAAATCATGTGATCACGGCGACTTACGGCGGCGATTCCTACTACCTGGGGAGCTCCGGCTCATTCACTCAGATCGTGAACAAGGGCGCCACCTTCGCGAGCCTGAGCTCGAGCTCGACGGGCGACCAATCGGTCTTCGGCGAATCGGTGACTTTGACCGCGACCATCACCGCGGCTTCAGGATCAGGTACGCCCACGGGCTCCGTCACGTTCAAGGATGGCGTCACAACCCTGGCTACGAAAACGCTCGTGAACGGGACGGCGACTTACACAACCACCGCTTTTTCGGTCGCGACCCACAACGTGTCCGTCGTCTATACGGGGAGCACGAACTACGCGGCCTCGAACACCGCGTCCCTGGCCCAGGTGGTGACCCAGGCTAACACCACGACGACGGTGACTTCCTCAGCTTTACCATCGGTCTATGGCCAGTCGGTGACGATCACCGCGACGGTCGCCGCGGCGGCGCCCGGCTCAGGCACCCCCACCGGTACCGTCACGTTTTATAACGGCAGTACCGCCATCAGCTCTGCCCAGACGTTGTCCCTGGGCAAGACAAGCATCACGCTCTCGAACCTGGCGGTCGGAACGTATTCGATCAAGGCGGTGTACTCGGGGAGCTCGAACTATGTCGGTTCCTCCGGCTCGATCAACCAAACCGTGAACCAAGCCTCCACCACCACGATGTTGACGACTTCGCTGGCGACCCCGGTCTACGGCCAGGCCGTGACATTCACGGCCACGGTCAAAGCGGTCGCACCCGGCGTCGGCAAACCGACGGGCAGCGTGGATTTCTGGGACGGCACGACGGATCTCGGCCCGGGGACGCTCAATGCCTCGGGGATCGCCACCTTCACGACCGCGGCTCTCTCGCGGGGTTCACACAAGATCACCGCCGTGTACAACGGTGACTCCAACTTCTCCACTTCGACGTCGGCAGCCGTCAACGAGAGCGTCTCGCTGTTCCGCACGAGCACATACCTGACCGGTCCGACGTACGCGACTTACGGCACTGCCGTCACGTTCACCGCAACGGTCAAACCGACTTCTCCCAGTTCGGATACTCCCACGGGGACCATCACCTTGATGGATTACGGCAAGCAGATCGGTCAGATCCAAATCGGAACCAACGGAGTCGCGACCTTCCAGATCTCAACTCTGCTGAGAGGCTCACACCAACTCACGGCGGTCTACTCCGGTGACGACAACTTCGCGATGAGTACCTCGAACTTACTCTTGATCTCAGTCTTTTGACAGCCGATCGCGTGACGGCGCCCGGACTGGCCCTGGGCGCCGTCGCGACTTCCCCCAGACTGGCCTGCTCGCGGTGCCGCGCCTGCCGTACGCCGAGCCGAGGTGATGCCGCGCGCGGGGCGCGCCCCGGGATGAAGGAGCTTCCTGGCAATCCCGGGGACGGCCCGATTGCGGCCACGAGAGGCGCGGGATTAGGATCGGGATCAGGAAAGATGGTTGTTCAGCTCCCGGGTTCCCGCGAGTCTCCGCGTTTATGCGTGCACTGGACTGGTTGCGCAATCCGAGCGGTCAGGCCGTCAAAGCGGTCAATGTGATTTACGGCGACGACGTTTATCTCCAGCGCGAGGCTGTCGCGGCGGTCATCCGGGCCGCGCTCGGGCCCGATGCCGACGAGCTGGCCGTCCGCCGGTTTGACGGCAATATCGCCACGCTTGCCGACGTGCTCGACGAGCTGCACGCGCTGCCTTTCTTCTCCAAGCGCAGGGTCGTCGTGGTGGAGGACGCCGATACGTTCGTCACGAAGAACCGCAAGGGGCTGGAGGCTCATGTTCAGGCAACGGGGGGGACGGGCGTCCTGGTCCTCCAGGTCAAGTCGTGGCCGGCCGCGACCGTGCTCTATCGCCAGGTGGCGGCATCTGGCTTGCCCATCGAGTGCAACAGCCCGTCCGAGAAGGAGCTGATCCCCTGGTTGATCGACCACGCGGCGCGGAACCAGGCTCAGCTCGAAACTGATGCCGCGAAGCTGCTGGTGGAACTGGTCGGCGTGGAGGTGGGGCTGCTGGCCGCCGAAGTCGAGAAGCTGGCCGTCTACGTGGGCAGCGTGGGCGTGATCCGGCGGGCCGACGTTGCCCGGATGGTCGAGGCCGGGCGCATCGAGACCGTCTGGAAGGTGATCGACTCGGCGACGCTGGGGCAGGGCGCGGCGGCCATTGCCGACCTGGACGATCTACTGGCCGCGGGCGAGCCCCCCGTCAAGGTCCTGGCCGCGTTCACCAGCTCGTTGCAGCGGCTTCATCACGCCGGACAGCTCCGCGCCCGCCGCGTGCCCCTGGAGGAAGCCTGCCGGATTGCCGGCATCCGCGAGTTCTTCATCGACAAGACCCGCAGGCAGCACGCCCACCTGGGACCGAGCCGGGTCGACCGCATCCCGGCCATGCTCCTCAAGGCCGACCTCGATCTGAAAGGCAACTCCGCCCTGGACCCCCGCATCATCCTCGAGGAGCTCTTGATCCAGCTTGCGCTGCCGCGTACCGACTAAAGCCCCTCCAATCGTCCCAATTGCATCGCACGAACCCGCGGTTGAACTTGAGGAAACGGTGTCTTTCGAGCATATTGAGAATGGTTCTGGCCGGGGTGATCGCTACCCCGGACCTGGTTCATCTCGTTTCGTGGACGTCAAAACGGCGGATCTTGCAAGGGGCCATCGCATGTTCGATGCATCGTTTCGCAGATCAGTTCGATCCGGTCTGATCCTCTGCATGGCCTTCTTCTTCCTTGGCGGCGCGCAATCCCGCGCCCAGGAGGCCTGGGACGCGGTCTTTCTCAAGGGGAACAAGATCGGCTTCGTGCACACGTTTGTCGAGAAGGTGAGCGAGAGGCTGAAGGACGGGAAGACTCGGGAGCTCTACCGCGTCCGGCAGGATCAGGTTTTCACGTTCCGCCGCCTGAACGACACCGTGACCATGAAGATGATGTACGGCACGATTGAGACCTCCGACGGTGAGGTGCTGCGTCTGGACACCCGCACCCTCACCAGTGAGAACGAACTGCGGGTTCATGGCGACGCGATCCGTGGCAAGATGAAGCTGAAGCTGGACAGCGGCAATGGGGTCCGGCAGGAGCAGGTCATCGACTGGGGGAAAGACGTGCGCGGGCCCTACGCCGCCGAGCAGAGCATGGCCAAAAAACCCATGTCGGAGGGCGAGACGCGCGCCATCAAGATGTACATTCCCGACCTGAACCGGATCGTCGATTTCACCTTCAAGGCCGAACCGGTTGCCGATGTCATGCTGGGCGATGGCACCAACCACCCGCTGCGCAAGGTCGTCCAGACCGCCTCGCTCGACGGCAAGAGGCTCGCCGTGCTCGACGCGGTTCTCTGGGCCGATTCCGGTGGCCAGGTGCTCAAGCTCGAAACGGACATGATGGGCGGCATCGTCATGTACCGGACCACCAAGGAGGGGGCGACCGGCCCGCTGGCGCAGGGGAACGACCGGTTCGACGAGATTAAGAGCACCATCATCGCGGTCGGCAAGATCATCCCCGACCCGAGACGGACCACGTACGTGCAGTACCGCATCACGGTCAAAGGAGAGGACCCGACAGAGATCTTCCCGGCCGACAGACGCCAGACCATCCAGGGGCACCCAGATAAGAATTCCTTGATCCTCAACGTGAACACAGCGGGCCCCGACGACGGAGCGCCCGGCCCGGCCGAGGTTGACGCTCAATACACCCGGTCCAACGGCATTCTTTCCAGCGACGATGAACAGGTCCGCGACCTGGCGCGGCGGGCCGTCCGCGATGCCCAGACGCCCTGGGACAAGGCGGTGCGCATCGAGCACTGGGTCTTCGAGAACATCCGCGACAAGAATTTCGGCATCGCCTTCGCGCCAGCCCATGAGGTGGCGCGAAACCTGAGCGGCGACTGCTCCGAGCACGCCGTGCTTGCCGCCGCCATGAGCCGGGCCGTGGGCATCCCCTCCCGCGTCGCCGTCGGCCTGCTTTATGTCGACAACCCGCAGCAGAAGATCAAGGGGTTCGGCTATCACGTCTGGCACGAGCTCTACGTGAACCAGCGCTGGGTTGCGTTGGACTCGTCGTGGGACCAGTCGTCGGTCGACGCCACGCACATCAAGCTCGGCGACACCAGCCTGGACGGCGTCGCTCCCTTCCAGGCCTTCCTGCCCGTCGCCCGCGTGAGCGACAAGCTGGAAATCGATCCGATCGAGCTGCGGTGAGCAGTAGGCAGACGGCAGTGGGCAGCGGGGAGGACGATGGGGGCTGGCCACGTTTTCCCCGCGCTTTGTGGAATCACCAAGATTGTTCTCGGTGGGCTGGTCCGCTGAGCTTGGTCGCCAGGCATTAGAAACGTTGTCTCGATGGCGGCATATCGGCAAGATTGGGACGATCATCCACGACGCCCGCCGCCCGACGTGCCAGTGGGGGGCATCGTTGGCTTGCTCGTGGGTGGGGCAGTAGGCTGGGCGTGGTCGTGGATCGTTGGTGATGTGAATGCCGCGTGGCCAGCGATTGCGGCGGGCACCGCGTCCGGATCGTTTGCTGGCGTCTTGATTGGGATCAGGCACAGGAAGCGTCGGCGCGATCTGGTCGATTCCGAAATCGGCACCACGATTTGCATGGCGTATCCCTCTCTTCTATCCCCCCTCATTCTCCTGGGCGGACTCGGCTTGGTTCATGGGAAATTCTCGGGCTATCTTGTGGTAGGAACCGCGTGCATAGGTCCGATGCTCGGAATGCTCGCGGGTGCAATGGTGGACCGCTTCTATGAAGCCTACTTACGGCGTCGCCAGGAGGATTACCAGTTCCCTTTCGGGGATCAAGAACAATTCTCCGATAGATCAGCAAATTAGAGTTCCTTAATTGATTGGTGCAATAAAGGCCGGATTCCCCAGTGGGCACGACGAGTCCAGCCACCTTTCCCCCCTTTTTCACTCTTGCCGTGACGAGGTCTACCGAGGCGGCCTCGAGACCTTGAGCATCCGTCTGACGGTTTCAGGCATACGATTACGGTCCTCGACATTGCCAAAGAGCAAGCCATCCTGAGGACCTCGGCCCGCTAGAGCGGTTTTCGGGTCGATCGCTCACCGTAGGGTCCGCTGTGCGGACCGACGGCCAGAGCAATTGGTCCGCACAGCGGACCCTACGATATTCAATGAGTGCGCAAGCCGACTGCAAACCGCTCTAGAAGGAACTCCGAGTGGCCGCTGAGGGCAAATTCGCGTCGCCTCACTTTTCGATGCATCAACATCCGGTTTCCCATTCCGCATTCCGAATTCCGCATTCCGCGACGACTGGGGAGTAGACGCGGGGGTGGGTGCGTCCGTAAACTTCAGAGTAGATCACGAGATCCTTCGGTGCCGCTTTTCACTGCGAAGGACGCAACCTCATGGACCGGCATGCACGTCTTGGTCTGTCGTGTTTCCTGGTCGTCACGTTGACGGTGTTTGAGGGCTCCGCGGTCGGGCAGCTTCGAGGAGAACCGCCCGGTACCTCGAATCAGGCCGCGGCGTGGAGTCGTCCCGAGATCATCGTCTTGGGTGCGCTGCGGGCCAATCCGGTGACCGCGCCTTACGGCATCATGACGAGCTGGAAGAAAGGGGCCGTGGTGCTTTCGGGCCGCGTGGGGACGAAGGCCATTCACGACATCGCTGTCCGGACGGCCATCGACCTGGGCTATCCCATTCACGATGATCTGGTGATCGACACCGGCGCGGCCCAGCAGGTCGCGCTCAGCCGGACCGCGCAAATGCCCTGGACGGCGGGACCTTGGGGAAACACGGCCGGGTCGGCGCCGTACATCGTTTACCCTCCGCCCCTGTTCGGCCGGGTTGACGACCCACTCTTTGGCTTGGAGCCGCCGCTGGTCAGCTTTCCGCCGTGGGCACGGGCGAAAGCCCTGGAAAGCCAGGTGCGCAGGGCCGGTTACGCTCCCGGCCAGGTTCCCATGGGCCAGCCTCTCCTGGGCCAGCCTCTCCCCGGCGCGGGGCTGCCTGGGCCGGCGCCGGCGATGGGAACTGGCCAGCAGCCCGCGGCTGCCGCGGAGAACGATTCGGTCAAAGGGAAAGTGCAACTGACCGTGGACATGGCCGGCCAGGTCTTCTTGACCGGCGTCGTGGCCAGCGAGGAAGCGCGTCGGATCATCGAGGAAGAAGCCAGCAATACGCCTGGAGTCAGCCGGGTTTACAGTAACCTGCGGGTCGCGACGCAAGCCCCGGCACCGGCTCAGACGCAAGCCCCCGCGCCAGCTCAATCGACGGAAGCCCCTCCTCCTCCGCCTCAACCGTTTGTCAAGCCGGAACCCGAAGCGAAGCCGTCCGAGCCCTCGCCGCCCGCGCGGCCTCAGCAGCCCGCGCCGGCGTCCCAGCCTCAACCGCAACTCAAGCCGCCAGCCGCTGGTCCGGGAAGTTCGCCCCAACCGAAGGCGCAGGCTTCCCGGCCTGCCGCGGCCGTGGCCATGGCACATGACACGCAGAAGCTGACGCATCGCGTCGCGGA
>JBMFUH010000281.1:0-7874 GCA_049966735.1 Isosphaeraceae bacterium | reverse complement strand
CTCGACCTTGCATCCCTTCGCACTGTTGGGAAACCGCAGGAGCACGACGTGGTTGGCAACGTCCCACTTCCACGACGCGGCCGCCAGCGGCTGGCCGTCGACTGTCACCTGATGGGGCGCCTCGGGCAAGCCAACCCGGAGGGAGGCCTCGGTTTTTTCGGGGCCCCTCGCAAGGAACGCGAACGAGCCGTCAACCTGCTTCGCCGCGCCGAGCGTCTTGCAGGCGGATGCCAGCACGCGCGGGTACGTGTCGCGTCCGCCCGCGAGGCGATAGAGCAAAGCCTTTCGTCCCGGTGTTAGCCTGACCGAATGGACGATCGCCAGGTGCGCGTCGAAGAGATCGATGAACGGACCCTTGAGCTCGTGGACGGGCTCACCGGCCTTCGTATCGTCGAGCCCCACGCCGATCACGTAGGGACCGCGGCGGAGGGCGAGGTAGTTCGTCTCGCGATAGGCGAGCCCCGCCGCGCTGCTCGCGCGACGCACCAGCTCGCGGACCTTCTTCGCTCCATCCTTGCGGTACGACAAGGCCGCCGGACTGGAGGTGTCGAAGATCAAGGTTCCCTTGCCGACCTTGTAATCTCCGGCCTTGACGCCACGGTCCAATCCCATAAGCGTGAAGAGCGCCTCACGAGGCGAACGGGCCGTCGAACCGTTCTGGTTCCACCAACTCTTGACGGCGTTGTACGGGTCGCGGTCGTCGTCAACGAAGATGAGCGTTCCGCCCGCCTTGACCCAGTCGGCGATCGTCTGGTTGGCCTGGGCGTCCATCGGCTTCATTCCCTCGTAGGTCATGATCACGATCTTGTACCGGTTCAGGCTGCCGGTGGCGGCGGCGGCGGTTTCAAGCTGGACCGGCTCGACCGGCATCCCGCGCTCCACGAGCGGGAGGGCCAGGCCGAAGAACGAGCCGAGGTGAGGGTCGGACGGATTGGGTTCGGAGCGTTGGAACATCATCGAGTCCGAAACGACGACGCCGATCCCGCGCGTGCCGCAATGCCACTTCACCTCGGTCTGGTTCATGTCGTTGAGCGCGTTCATGACCGTGACCAGTTCGGTGGCGTAGGGCTGGGGGATCGGCTCTTTCCGCACCGGTTCGCCCGGCTTGCGCTTGGTGCGATCGACGGTGGGATAACGGCCGTGGAAGACGCGATCGGGCCAGGGAGCGACCTCGTAGCGAGCCACGTCGGGCCAGAGCAGCGAGGCGACGACCGTGCATTCCCAGTTGACCCGGTAGTCTTCCCAGGAGTGATCCGGATTGTCCTCGACCGGGTCGTGGAGGAACCAGAGCCGGCCCTGGCTGCCTCGCGTGGCGGCAACCATCGATCCATATTCCAGGAACGCCGTTTCCAGGGTTCGCTCGCGGAGCACGCCCTCGTACTCGTTGGGGGTGCGTGCCGTTCCGGTCCAGACCTGGGCGATGTAGCCATCGGCACCGACGGCCAGCAGGCTTGACTCGGGGCTGACGATGCCCCAGTGCGCGTAATTGACCAGGCTGTGCGTGGCGACGTAGCAGCGGGTCTGGCGGCCGTTCTTGGCATTGTCGGCCTTGACGGCGTCGAACACCTGCTTGAGCGCCTGGCGGTACAGAGCGTACTTGAGCTTCGACGACTTGTACTGGGCGTCGAGCGAGGAATGCGGGGCCGTCCAGTCCTCGCCGTAGGCGGTGCGCCAGGCGCGCTGGAAGCCGGCGCTATAGCCTCCTCGGGTCCAGAATTCGGGCTCTTCCAGGTGGACGGACGCCGCGCCGGCCTCGATGGCCGCCAGCACGCGCTGGGCCAGGAAGTCGCCGAAGGTCGGGCCCGGGCACATGTAGTAGACATCGCCTCCGTGGGAGATGACCTTGCCCTGGCGGTCGGTCTGGGCCTCATCCACGTGCCGCTTGCCGTCAAACCGGCCGTACAGGTAGTCCTGATACGATCCCCAGGCGACGCCGGTCATCAGGTGGGTGATGTAGCCGTGCTCCTTCCAGGTCTTGATCCGGGGCGCCAGGCCGCGTCCAACGCCGTAGCACATCGCCACGTCGGCGGGAAGCTGCAGTCCCGAGTCCCACCTGGCTCCGGTCTGGAACGAGGTCCGCTCGAGGGATTGATCGGGATCGACGGCCCGAGCGGGCGAAGCGGCCTCGTGTGGCTTCGTGGCCTGCGCGCAAGCGACCTCTGCCGCGATCGAGGAAGAGAGGATGATGATTGCCCAGGAAAATGCCAACGATCTCAGTGAATTTCCAGGCTGCTTCATGATCATTACCTCGTGAGGGGGGATGGTAATTGCAAGGTTTGATGGTCGTTCAGGAGGATCGGCAGATAGTCGCGTGCCGCGTCGGCAAGCAGGTCGCGATTCATTCGCTTGGAGTCATTGAAGAAATCCTCGGCGATCCGTGTGTCGACGAGATGGGTTGCGAGCAGGTCCAGCGCGCGGGGCTCTTCGGCCAATCCCTCGGCATAGATGATCCGCTGCCCCTCGTCAGACTCTTCGAGCAATCGCTCGAAGTACTGGACGGCGAGGTTCTCCCTGCGGGGCAACTGTCGGCCGATGACCAGGACGGAAAGGCGGTTCCATTCCTCCGGCTTCATCTGTTTCTTCCACTCGGTGACCTGGCGGTGAATCGCATCGAGCGCGGCTCGGGCCGCGTCGGCCGCGTTGGCCATGACCGGGGGATTCATCTTCCGCGTGAAGGAAGTTCGCTCGTCCATGGTGCACTGTTTCTTGGCGATGACAGAGTCAAGGAACGCCTTGCAGGCAGCGAGGATGGCTTTCTGCCGCTCGCGCTGTTCAGGGTTCAGGCCAGCCGTCACAACCCGCGCCTCCGCGGCGGGTAGGAGTGCCCGGTAGTCCCGCAATTCCTGCACGAGATCGTCGGGCAAAGGCGGCTCTGGCTTGGGCTTCTCTGGCTCCTCGAGCGGGCTGCGCTCGCTGTCGTTCTGGAAGGAATCCTGAGTATGGGCCGCCAGCGCGACGTCGATGGCCATGGGCACGTGGGCAACGGCCTTGAGCGTATGGTATATCTCCGGAATGACACGGAGCTGGGTCCGCGTGCTCCCCTTCCGCAAGATGAGGTCGTCACCCGAGACGATGATCACCGGGCCGTGGTGCTCGAGGGCCGTAGCTTTCGCCTGCGTGTAGAACGCCCGCGACGCATTGTTGAGCGAGAGTAGCGGATCGGCCTTGCTGGGGGTTGCCGGCGGGGGGGGGACCTGGGCAGATGCCTGTTCGCCGCTGGGCATCAGGAAAGAAGCGAGCAAGCCCATCGCGGCAGCAAGGCGAAATGAGCTGAACATGCAAGACTCCGTGGTTGAGATGGTCTCCTGCGTACCGCCGCGTTCATGATAGCCCCAGGTACACCGTGATCGCCAGTCGGCGGCACTCGCTTGCAATCTCATTCTCCGGGATTGATCCTGGAATAAGACGGCCTCGATTCTTCTCTCGTTTAAGGAGCTACGGCGATGCGGGCCCCACGACGACATTTCCTCTTTGGTTCCCTGGCGGCGATGGCCGGCGGCCTTTCGGCCCGGCCCGCGGCGGCGGCCTCCGAGACGGTCACCGTCGGGTTCATGGGCGTGCGCGGGCGCGGTCACGACCTGATCAAGTACTTCGCCAAGCGGTCCGACGTCGAGATTGCCTACCTGGCCGACGTCGATGCGCGCCTGCTGTCGGGCCGGGCGGACGAGGTCGAGTCGCTCCGCGGCCGCCGGCCCAAGACGGTCGGCGACGTTCGCCACGTGCTCGACGACAAGAGCGTCGATGCGCTCGTGATCGCCACGCCCGACCACTGGCACGCCCTGGGGACCATCTGGGCCTGCCAGGCGGGCAAGGACGTGTACGTCGAGAAACCCACCAGCCACAGCATCTGGGAGAGCCGCAAGATGATCGAGGCGGCGCGGAAACACCGGCGGGTCGTCCAGGTCGGCGCCCAGTGCCGTAGCGCGCCGTACGTCACCGCGGCGATCGAGTATCTGCAGTCGGGCAAGCTGGGCGAGGTTCACTTCGTCAAGGTCTTCAACAGCAAGCCGCGCTCGACGATCGGCAACCTTCCCGACAAACCGGTGCCCGCCGGCGTCAACTACGACATGTGGCTCGGTCCCGCGCCAGCGCGGCCGTTCAACGAGAACCATTTCCACTACGCCTGGCACTGGTTCTGGAACTACTCCGGCGGCGACATCATCAACGACGGCGTCCATCAGCTCGACCTCGCCCGCTGGTGCATCGGCCGCAAGCACCCCCAGAGCGTTTACTCCAGCGGCGGCATCCAGTTTTTCAAGGACGCCCAGGAAACGCCCGACACGCAGGTCGTGGTCTGGGACTATGACAAGCTCACGATGGCCTTCGAGCAGACCATCTGGACCCCTTATCAACAGAAGACGCCATTCAACCTGCGCGATCGCGACGTCTTGCCCAAGTGGCCCTTCAGCGGCACGCGGGTCGAGATCTACGGCAGCAAGCAGTGGATGATGCTGGGCCGGCACGGCGACGGCTGGGAGGTCTTCGACGGCGACTTCAAGTCCGTCGCCCACCACTACGGCCGGCAGTCCAACGAGCCGCACGTGGCCAACTTCCTGGACTGCATCCGCAGCCGCCAGAAGCCCAGCGCCGACATCGAGGAGTTGCACTACTCGACCCTGCTCTGCCACTACGGCAACATCTCCTACCGCCTGGGCCGCAAGCTCAAGATCGACCCCCAGACCGAAGGATTCATCGACGACCCCGAGGCCAACCATCTGGTCAAGCGGGCCTACAGAAAGCCCTGGGTTGTGCCGGAAGTCGTGTAGGCCCTCACGGGGGGCGGTTGAAGGGTTAGGTGCGAGCTTGGTTAGAGCGGTTTTCGGGTCGATCGCTCACCGTAGGGTCCGCTGTGCGGACCGACGGCCAGAGCAATTGGTCCGCACAGCGGACCCTACGATATTCAATGAGTGCGCAAGCCGACTGCAAACCGCTCTAGAGGGAAACATCTGGCGCGGACTCTGGGCCGCGATCCGTGTTGCCAAGCTCGCCCCCTGGATGTATCGAGCTATCGATCACTCGACCCCTGTGGTGTGGCCAAGTCTCCTGAAGTCGTCGGGATAAGCTCCGGATTCAAGCCATGGCAGGGGCTCTTCTTTTGGCGCGGTTGGATTGATCCAACAGATAGATCGAAGCGAGGGGACGGAGGCCGATGCTGAACGAAAATAGCCCCGCGCTGTCTCATCCAGGGCCGCAACGCGCATTCCCCCCCTGAGCGCCGCTTCGATCAGATGGACGTCCTTGAGCATCGCTTCTTGCTGCTTCTGACTCACTGCGGCCCGTATGATCTTGTCCCGCAATGTTTTGTCTTTCGGACTGTCAATCCGGTTGATCTTCTCGCGCGCGAACATCGACCTTCGCCACTGGAGAGCAAAGCCAGACTGATGATCGTTCCACTCTTTTGCGATCTCCGGCGAGAAGGTGGCACGGTGACAGACGTGAAGAACGGCCAGGAGGAAATCGCGGCAATTCTTCGAAGTAGGGTGAACAGCGCTTTGCGGTCCCGCCGCCTGGGCGACTGAAGCGTCGATGACGAGATCTTGCGAGCGCCGGCTTGCCATTGTCATTTTCGGGCGACGAGGGACTCAGCCGTGTCGAGGTAGTGTGCTTGGGCCTCTAACGCTACATCGTCGAAGTCTTCTGGCCAGTCCCCGAAGCGGCCTGCCTCATCCATTTCCGCGCTGGCGACTGACGTGATCCCATCCGTATCGTTGCGGGTGAACCAGTGTAATTTGACCAGGCCTTCGTCGAGATTTCCTGCCGCGACCTCCGACTGCACACCCAGCAGGAGCAGAGAGCTGTGGGTTTCAACAACTACACGCACGCCGCGAGACGCGGCCCTGGTAAGTAGTAAAGCCATTGCGACTTGAGCCCGCGGATGCAGATGGATTTCCGGCTGCTCGATGTAGACGAGTTGCCCAGGGTGAGCAACCAAAAGAGCAACCAGCACGGGAAGGGTTTGCGAGACCCCGAAGCCGACGTCGGCAATGTTGACCAGGTCGTGAGCCCCTCCCCTCCGGGGTTGTCGCAGGCGACCGACTCGAAGCTCCACTCGAGTATCATCAAGCTCTTTGGCCTCAACTTTCCAGGTGAGGCCAAGCGCGTTCAGATCCTGGCCCAGTTGGTCGAGCCGCTCCGATGAGCTGCGTGACCACTGGGCCACAACGCTTGCGGTGTATCTCTCAAACGTACCCGGGAATTCCGGCCCTGTCGCGGTCAGTGGATAGGCCCGTTCAGGATTGCCTCGTAGTCCAGGCAAGTGAATCACGTCTTGCAGGATCTTGCTATATCGATCTGGGCCACCGAAAGAGAGGGCGCTTATTCTTTGGGAGCCGGAGTGGATTTCGACAATCGGCTGTAAAAAACAGCGATCTCGAATGATGCGGGGATGGAAACTTGAATCCTTAGAAAAGCCCAGCTTCTCCGGCGACACACGCGTCCGCAGGAAGGCGAGAATTTGCTCGTTGGACATGCCCGGCGTCAAGACCATCGGGGCTTCATCAGGGAGGCTAAACGTACAGCTTCGGATGTCGAGCCTCTTCCCGGGCACTCGGCCGAAAATCACCTCGGCGCTTTCCTGAGGGCGAAGCCCGATACGGACTACCACCTCATTTATCTGTCGAGCGCCAGCACCATGTGACAAGATCTGATCAGTGGATGTAAACCGGACATTAGGCCCGGTGAGAAGCAGCGGCCCTGGGTCGTACGAGGCCTCGAGGGTCTGCTTCAGCAGCAGCACCGCCTGCATCATACTCGTCTTCCCTGAACTATTTGCTCCAGCAAGCAATGTGAGTGGACGAATTTGGATAGACTGCTCGCTTGAAATGGACTTAAACCCGGAGACCGAAATTGAGGTAATCGAGGGAAGCTCTTGCTTTCGGCCGCTCCTGCTCTTCGAAGAGGGCATTTGCTGTTCCTTCTACACGGTTCAGCCGGCAACAACCGCTCAAGAGTAACTCGCTCGGCCCTTTTAGGCGAGGGCTGACGCTGACTCAAGAGGAAAGACGCGCTCTACAAGGGACTTCATCGGGGCTTTGCGTGATGACATCGGCGGAGGCATCGGGCCTCCACTCGGCAGGGCGGGCCAGGACCGAGGCCTCGTGCTCCAGGAGCCAGCGCTTGCGGTCCAGTCCGCCGCCGTAGCCGCCCAGTCCGCCGTCGGCGGCGATGACGCGATGGCACGGGACGATCACCGCGATCGGGTTCCTGCCGTTGGCTCCGCCCACGGCCCGGCTGGCGTGCGGATTACCAACGCGCCGGGCCAGCTCGATGTAGGAGATGGTCTGACCGTAGGGAATCTGGCACAGCTCTTGCCAGACCCGGCGCTGGAAGGAGGTGCCTTCCATTTGCATGGGCAGATCAAAGCTCACCGACGCGCCGGCAAAGTACGCCTCGAGTTGCTCGACGACGGGGACGAAGACCCGGTCGTCCTGCTTCCACGCTGCCTCGAGCCGCGGCACCACGTCGCTCGCCAATCCGGCCATGTGCAAGCCGGTGAGGGCCTCACCGTCGGACGTGAGCAAGAGCTTGCCGATCGGGCTGGAGAGGTATCGGAAGTATGTCGTGTTATTCATGGATGGAAGGCTCCGGGGCGGAATCGGCTCGATGCCGGAGAATCAAGGCCGCATCGGCGCGCCAGGGGCGCCGCGGGCGAGATGGTGTCAGGTCATGTGGTCGATTCTGATGCAGGTACTCTACGCGAAGAGTGGTCCCAAGTCTCGCCGTTTTCGGACGTCACCATGAGATCTGGCCCTCACGTCCGAAAAACCACCAGAGCAATCTCCCCAGAACCGGCTCGACGAGACCGGTTCGAGACGTTCGTGGGGCGCACGACATAGTTTGTCTGAACAGGCGTTGACCAATCATATCTGAACAGA
>JBMFUH010000280.1:0-7877 GCA_049966735.1 Isosphaeraceae bacterium | reverse complement strand
CGCGAGAATCCTGATCGAACCGTTGCGCCGCTTCTTCTGAAAATTCGGGCGATCTGAGTTACCGAGGTAGTATCTGGGCAAAGATTACGGTTTGGGAAATTCGGGCCGCTGGGAAATTTGGAGAAACTTCCTGAAGCGACTGGGTTTGGCGTGACGAAGTTTATCTGTGAGTTGGCGGTTCCGGGCTCGAGATGGAGTCTCGTGGTCCGCGAATCGATGAGCGCCGAAGAGTTTGTCGGGAGTGTACTTCGTGGAGCGTCCGATGTTGCGAAAACTACCGTTGGTTGCCCTGCTGGCCCTGGGACTGGGCCTGGGGGTGACCGCGCGCCCGGCCCAAGCAGCGAGTTATGCTGGTGGTGCCTCGTTGCGAATCTGCCCAGTGTCCCAGGAGTGTTGTGGACACGTTCAGTATCAACTCCAGCGTCAAACGGTTCTCCAGAACGTTCAGGAAACCGTTTATGCGACAGAGCAGGTTCCGTGCGTGCGGACCGTTTGCGAGACGGTCATGCAGCCGCGGACCATCATGACCACGCGCAATGTGATCGAGCAGCACGTTCGGGAAGAGGCCTACACGGTGCAGCGGCCCGTCTATCGCACCGTGAGCCGCGAGGTTCATTACACGGTGCAGCGGCCCGTGACCCGGACGATCTGGAAAGACGTCGCGTACACCGTGTACCGCCCCGTGCGTGAGACGCATTACGAGACCAAGTATTACACCGTCAGCCGCCCGGTTCGTGAAACGACCATCAAGACGTGTGTGTACAACGTGAGCAGGCCGGTTCGCGAGACGTCGTACAAGGACGTTTGCTACACGGTCTGCCGGCCGGTGCAAGAGACGGTGTACAAGACCGTGAACGAGACGGTTTGCCGTCCCGTTCAAGAGACCTGCTACAAGACCGTTTGCTACACGGTTTGCCGGCCGGTTCAAAAAGTCTGCTATCGCTCCGTGCCTTACACGGTGCAGGTGCCGGTTCAGACCACGGTCATGCAGAGCCAGCCTTGCACGGTGATGGTCCCGGTGCGCCAGACGGCCTACAAGCAGGTACCGTATACGGTCTGCCGTCCGGTGCGCGAGACCGTGATGAAGGAGTGCCGCTACACGGTGCGCGTGCCGGTCCAGCGCACCGAGATGAGGACTTGCTCCTACACGGTTTGCCGTCCGGTGCGCGAGACCGTGATGAAGGAGTGTCGCTACACGGTTTGCCGTCCGGTCCAGACCACTTGCATGAAGAGCGTTTGCCGGACGGTCTGCCAGACCGTTACCGAAACGCAGTGCCGCGACGTCTGTGAGACGGTTTGCGTGCCCCGGACGGTCACCAAGCAGGTCACCCGGCAGTGCGGCGAATGGGTTGTCCAGCAGTACTGCGTGCCGGGCAAGACGGTCTGCGTCAACGGCTGCCTGGTGCAGTGCCCGCCGACGGTCTGCGAGAAGAAGGTCTGGTGCCCGCGCACGGTCGTCGAGGATGTCTGCTCCACGGTCTACGAGCGTCAGACCATCCACAAGCTGGTTCCGGTGACCGTTTGCAGGCAGGTCCCCACCACGGTGACCGAGCAGGTCCCCGTCACCACCTGCACGATGGTGGCTCAGGAATGCGTGAAGCAGGTCCCCGTCACCACCTGCCGGATGGTCCAGGAAACCTGCATGAGGACCGTGCCGTACACGGTTTGCACGACCGAGGCCCGGACCGTCAACCGCTGCGTGCCCGTCTGCGTGACCAAGATGTGCAGCAAGACCCAGTATCGCCAGGATCCGTACACGGTCACCAGCTATGTCCCCGAGCGCTGCACCAAGCAGGTGCCGTACACCGTGACGCGAATGATCCGCGAGTGCCGGCCCAAGCAGGTCGCCTGCACCGTCACCCGGATGGTCCCGCAGACTTGCATGAAGCGGGTTCCCGTGACCGTCTGCCGGATGGTGACGGAACAGTGCGTCAAGCAGGTTCCAGTGACCACTTGCCGGACGGTCTGCGAGACCCGCACGTGCCAGGTTCCGGTGACCACTTGCCGGACGGTCGCCCAGCCCTGCGTGAAGAAAGTTTGCCAGACGGTCTGCGAGATGGTGTGCCAGCCTTGCGTGAAGTTTGTGCCCCAGACGGTTTGCGAGATGCAGACGGTCCAGTGCGTCCGCAAGGTTCCCTACACCACCTGCCAGCAGGTCGTCGTGCCCCAGACGATCGTATGCCCGGTGACGGTGCGGCGGCAGGTTGCCGGAACTCAGACGGTCTGCGTACCCAGGACCATCTGCAAGCAGGTTCCGGTCGAAGTTTGCGTCAAGGTTCCCGTGGTCACCTACTGCGCACCGGCGGTCATGCCCTCGGCGCAAAGCGTGGTGGCGTCGGCCCAGTCGCAGCTTCCGCTGTGCACCGTGCCTCCCTGCGACCCGTGCGACGCCCGGCATCCGTTCTTCAAGCGGCTGGGCTGCCTGCTGCACTGAGCCGCCGGAAGTTACGAGACCCCGTGAATCGGGACGGTCCTTCGGCGCTCTCTCAACCGCAAACGCCCTCCGGGTCATTTCCGGGGGGCGTTTGTGTTTCGAAAGCCCATCAGCGGGGCGTGGCTCTCGCACCATGCCTCTCCGCGCGATAAGATCCGAGAAAATTCACCGAAGGGTTCACCTATGTTTTCCGTGTCCACGCAACGAAGAGTTGTTTCCCGGTTGCAAGCCCTGCTCGCTGTGCTCCTGCTGGCGAGTTGTGCCCGCGCCAGCGAACCACTGAAGAACGTCACCGTCTCCTGGCTGGGCAATAGCTTCCCTGGCGGCGAGAAGCGGGTCCAGCAAGACATCCATGCGCTGGCGGTTGCCCCCGACGGCACGGTCTACACCAATGTCGAATGGGAGGAGGGCGGCCGCAATGTGGGGGCCTACAAGGATGGCGATGTCCTGGGCGGGGCCTGGCATACGCACGGCTGGGGCTACGAAGGCGGTCGGGCGATTGCGCTCAATAACCGTTATCTGTTCATCGGGCAAGCTGTGAACAACGAGGGAGGCGGACTCAAAGACCCAGACACCTGGCCGCCGAAAGGGAAAAGGTGGATCGGCGTTTCCCGGCGGAGCCGAGCCGACATCACGAAGCCCGTGTCCTTTCCCGGAGCCAAGGGGGGCAAGGGTGACACGCTCAAGGGCGGGTTCCTGGTCGTCGCCGAGATTCCCGAAAGCAGTCACGACCAGATCTCCGGCTTGGCTGCCGACGCGCGCCGGCTCTTCGTGAGCGACCCGTCCACGTCATCGATCCGGGCCTACGACGCCGAGATGATGAAGCCCCTTGATCACTGGAAGGTCGAGCGGCCCGGTCCGCTGGCACTCGACAGCCACGGCGGCCTCTGGGTGCTTCAGGAATCTCAAAGCGGCCAGCCGGCTTGCGCTTCGCGGTACACGCGCGAAGGCAAACCGCAGCCGCGGAAGATCGAGCTGCCCCACGACGTTGTGCCCTCGGCCATGGCCAGCGATGCTTCGGGTGAGCGATTGCTCATCGCCGATCAAGGGCCGGCTCAACGGATCCGCGTCTACAGTCATCTTGAAACCACCCCCATGCTCGAGAGCGTGATCGGACGTGCCGGAGGCATTCTCTCGGCGCCGCCGGGCCGGTTCGACGGGCTCAAGCTCAATCACCCGTCGGCTGTTGGAGGCGATGCCGCCGGAAACCTCTACATCGCCAGCGACGGCCAGACCGGCGGCGGCGGCACTGTCCTTGAGAGGTACACGTCGGATGGAAACGTGACGTGGCGCCTCTTCGGTCTCGAATTCGTGGACATGGCCGACGTCGATCCCGAGTCCGATACGGATGTTTATACGAAGGAAGAACATTTTCGGATTCAGCCTGATCGCGCCCCGGGAAACGATTGGATCTATCGAGGCTACACCGTCGATCGGTTCAGGTTTCCGGACGACCCGCGACTGCACCTCTGGTCAGCGGGCGTCTGGGTCCGCAGGCTCAGTGGCAGACGGTTCCTGTTCGTGCTGGACATGAACGCCCAGTGGCTTCAGGTTTACCGATTCGGGCCGGAGTCAAGCGGTGAGATCGCCATCCCGTCGGGGCTCTTTGCCCCCCGGCACATCCGGGAAGGCAAACCGGAGGGCTGGCCCAAGAATCAGCCGGCGCGAGGAGCGTGGGTCTGGCGCGACGCCGACGGCAACGGAGTCCTGGACAAGTCCGAGTTCAAGTCGAACGACGGTCGCGATCTACCCGACGCGCAAGGTTGGTGGGTCGACACCACGGGCAGCGTCTGGCTGGTCACCGAGACCGAAGGCATCATTCGATTGCCGATTCAGGGGCTCGATGAACGAGGCAATCCGAAATGGGATTTCCGCTCGCGACAGCTTTTCGCCAGACCCTCCGGCTTCGAGCGGATCAAGCGGCTGCGTTACGACCCGGTGACCGACACGATGTATCTGGGCGGTACCACGAAGGAACACGCGAATCAGCACTGGAAGCCAATGGGGCCCGTGATTGCCCGGTTCGATCACTGGACCAGAGCGAAAGCCGAACCGCGGTGGACGCTCGTCGCTCCTTACGCGCGAGGCTCGCACGGCCACGAATCGTGCGAGCCGATGGGCTTCGACGTCGCCGGCGATTATCTGTTCGTGCCTTACACCGGCGCCTCGAGCGAGCTGAAGTTCGCATCAGGCCACGTCGAGGTCTTCCGGCTCTCTGACGGTGCCGCGGTCGGCCACATGGAACCGCCGCGTGAGGTCGGCGAGATCGGCCTGCAAGACATCCGCGAGTGCCTGCGCGCCCACCGTCGCAAGAATGGGTCGTATCTCGTCTTTCTCGAGGAAGACGCGAAATCGAAGGTGCTCATGTATCGATGGAACCCTTGAGACGAACCCCGCGATCATGGCCAAGCGTCAGTCTGTCGACGATAAGCTCTCCGCCGTTCGCCGGCTCAGGGATCAGGACCTCTCGCCCGAGCTGACGGCCGAACTGCGCAAGGCCCTTGCCGACCGGTCCAACCTGATCGTTGCCGCCGCCGCGACCATCGCCGGCGATCGGCGGCTGGCGGAACTGGCTGCTCCCCTGGAAGCGGCGTTCCCGCGATTCATGGAAGACCCGGAGAAGACCGACAAGCTCTGCCGGGCGAAGCTGGCGATCATCCAGGCGCTCGACAAGCTGGAGCACGGCAACGAGGAGATCTTCCTTCAGGCCGCGCGGCATGTGCAGCTCGAGCCGGTCTGGGGCGGCAGCGAGGATAGCGCGGCACCCTTGCGCGCGGCGGCCTTGATCGCCCTGGCGAGGATCGACGCGCTTGGCTTGCCGCCGCTTCTGGTCGACTCCCTGGCCGATCCCGCGAAGGACGTGCGGATGGCCGCCGCGCAGGCGCTTGGCTACCAGGGGAGCAAGACCGCGAGCCTGCTCCTGCGCCTCAAGGTTCGCCTGGGCGACCGCGAGCCGGACGTCCTCTCGGAATGCTTCTCCGGCTTGCTCGCCCGCGCCGCCGAGGAGAACTTGCCGATCGTACGTGAGGCGCTGGAATCCGACGACCTTCCACTCTGCGAGGCCGCGATGCTGGCCCTGGGGAGGACGAAATCGCCGCGGGCCTTCGAGGCCCTCAAAGCTCGCTGGGAAAGACAAGCACCGTTCGAGTTGCGCGAGACCCTGCTCTTGGCCCTGTCCATGCTCCGCCTGCCCAACGCCGTCGACTTCCTGATCGAGCTGGTTGCAACGGGGCAAGAGAAGGAGGCCCTCGGGGCCCTCGCCGCGCTCAAGATCCACGCCCACGACCCCCGTATAAGACAGGGCATCGCCGACGCCGTGGAGCAACGGAACGCCCCAGCGGTACAGGCCCGGTTCAACAGGGATTTCGGGCCGGAGAAGAAAAGACCACCCCCCCCTTGAATATTCGAAGCCACACCATGCGATCGACAAGGTCACGGTGAGGCCAACTCTTCAGGCACCGGACGTCAGAGCCGCTCTCGAGTCACAATTGGCTCATGCGTCGGCCTGCCGACCTGTCCGGATTTGCTCACGGCAACAGTCCCTGACCGTTCATGAGGTCCACATGTTCTTGCGCGATCTGTTTCGAATCCCAGATGGCCGCCCGAACGCGCTGGAGCACCTGAGGCGATACGGGCTCATCGGGAATCAACATGCCCGAATCCGAGAGAGCCTCAAGCTGCGACAAGGAGACGACCTTCGCGAGATCGTAAGCGACGCAGGTGTCATGACGTATGAAGGGGTGATCGCCTATCTTGAGGATGCAGGCTTGGTCCTTGTAGGGTTTGTTGGTCGTGAGCGAGACGATCAGAACTCGATCGGGGTCGGTCGCCGGCTCGGGGATCACGACCCCAAGGCGGATATCCACCTTGGGGTCGGCCGGCCGGAAGGTGTCTCCCGCATCCACGACTTACGCCCCGAACACGGGATCAAGGTATCGGTGAGCTTGCTCCCCCTGCTCGACGGCCTGGATCATGTCACTTCTGCCTTGAGCTTCGAGCATCCGCTCCCACGGAATGAGGTAGGAACCGCCATTGCCCGGGTAGTGCTCTCTCCACTCTTCGAAACCGTGAGTCAGATCGGAGAGTTCCTCGTCCTCGAGCTCGAAGGAGCCTCGCGGACTCGCCGGGCGAACTTGCGCGTCATCCGCTGAATCACGGAGCTTGGGAACGAGCCAGGTTGTCATGTTGTCCGGTCACTGCTCGCCGAAGTAGCCGATCCAGGCCAGGTCGAGCGTCTCCTTGGTCAGCTCGAAGCGTGTGCTCCGGAAGCGGCAGATGTCGCGGCAGCGCTCGATCAGGTCGCGCGGTTCGCACGCGCGCATCTCACGGTTCTGCGCGCGGTAACGCTCCAGAACATAGGCCATCAGCTCGGGGGCGACGGTGGCGCCCCGGCGCTGGGCATACTGCTGGAAAATCTGCGTGTACTGTTCCGGGGTGGGCGCGCCCAGAAAGACGCGATACCCCAGGCGACGCAGGAAGGCCGGGTCGGTGACCATCTCCGGGCTGAGGTTGGTGCAGATGATCAGAATGTGGCGAAGCGGCAACTGGATCTTCTGGCCGTTGCGCAACGTGAAATAGTCGATCTGGTGCTCCATGGGCGTGATGAAGCGATTGAGCAACTGGTCGGGTGAGACGCGCTCGCGGCCGAAGTCGTCGACCAGGAACACGCCGCCATTGGCCTTGAGATGCGGCGGCGCCTCATACTGGCGCAGGGAAGGGCTGTAGATCAGGTCGAGGCTGTCCAGCGTCAGCTCGCCGCCGACCACGACCATGGGACGACGGATTCGAACCCAACGTTGATCGATCGCCCCGGCTTGCTCGCCCAGGTCGACGCGCTGATGACATTGCTCATCGAACATGTGGATCACGTCGTTGCCCACGGAGATGGCGTGGGGAATCCAGTAATCGCCTGGCAAGGCGGACTGGACCTGCCGGCCGATGCTGCTCTTGCCGTTGCCGGGCGGCCCGAAGAGAAACAGACTACGTCCCGAGGATGCGGCCAGACCGATCAACTCCATCGCCCTCGGCGCCACGACCAGCCCGGAGAGTGCGGCGGTCACGCGATCGGCGTGCACGGCCGGCGTGTTGGCGAACTGCCAGCGCAGCATCGCCGTATAAGCCGGCAGGCTCACCGGCGCGGGGCCGACGTAGCCGCAAATCTCCAGAAACCGCGCCGCGTGGTTGCGGCCTTCATCCGTGATCCGGTAACGGTACGTGCCCTCGCCGGTCTGGTAGAGCTGTTCCATGCTGCCGTCGAAGCAAGCTTTCTCCAGCACCTGACGAGCCAGCGATACGGATACGTGCAGCTTCTGGGCGGCCTCTTCCGTGGTGAACCGGGTCTCCAGGAGCGCCCACTTCACCAGCAGGCCAACCAGAACACTTGGTTCCAGCCCCGTCGAGGCGATGTCGGGCGGCGGCTTGGGCGCGATGATGTCGCCCACCC
>JBMFUH010000279.1:0-7878 GCA_049966735.1 Isosphaeraceae bacterium | reverse complement strand
GGTCACGGATCACCTGGCCGCGATTGCCCTCGCATGCGCCTGGGCGTGCGTTGTAAGATGGTCGTCCATGAGTGACAACGACCGAGGCGGCTTGACCCTGCCCGTTTGGCAGCGGATGATCTTACAAATGTACGGTGCCAAGGATGCGGCCCGCGGCGACGCGGCCACGTTTCTCTGGCTGACCGAGGAGTTCGGCGAGCTGGCGGCAGCCGTCCGGGCGGGAAGTCAGGACGAGCTGGCCGCGGAGATGGCTGATGTCCTGGCCTGGCTGGCGACGTTGGCAAATATTCGCGGGATCGATCTCGAGGCGGCCGTGGTGCGTAAATATGGTCGGGGATGTCCGGGCTGCCGGCAGAGCCCGTGCGTTTGCGACCCGGCCGAGAAGCCGTAACCGGTCACTTGACGGTCTCACGGGCATCCATCCTCCACCGGTCCCGACCGGGCTTTTTCTATTCGTTCTTTGCCTTCCTCGATCGACTTGAGAATTGCAACCATGCTTTCGATTCCGCGGAACCGACACCTCTCGCGACCGCCAGACCGACTACCGAGGAACATCCGCAATCCGACGAACTTCAATTGCCGGATCGTGGTATGTGCCTTCATGTTCTGGTGTCTTCTCCCCGCGTTGCCCACCGAGGCTGCCCCGCCGGTCGAGGTCCAGAACGTTCATATCGGGCTTGGTCAGAGCAATTCGTTCAAGATCGGCTGCTGGACGCCCGTTCGGGTTCAACTCAAGGCCGGTCCCGCCCGATTTTCCGGGCTGCTGGAGCTGACCGTGCCCGACGACGACGGCACGCCGACGGCGTATCGCCAGCCCGTGGAGGTTTCCCCGAACGAGACCGCGAGTTTCACGGTTTACGGGCGGGCGGGAGGTCAGGACGCGGAGTTCACGATCGCGATTCTCGACGGCCAGGGCCGGCGCCTGCTCCAGCTCCCTCAGGAGAAGTTCGCCTCATCGACTCCCGACATCATCCTGCCCGACGAGATGGTGATCCTGGCCTTGGGGCAGCCCATGGGAGTCGATCAGCTTCCGAGTCTGCCGGGATTCACCGTCGGCGGCCAGCGAGGACAGACAGGAACGGGAGTGGCCGAGCTCATCGTCTCCCGGATCGATCCCCAGGTGAACCAGCTTCCGGGACGGTGGTACGGCTTCGATCTGGCGCGCGCCGTCGTGATCGACACTGACGATCGAGCGACGCTCCAGGAGCTCGGCGGTCCGCGAGCCCAGGCGCTGGTGGATTGGGTCAGGCACGGCGGACACCTGGTCGTGTCGGTCGGCGCCAACTGGCAGGCGGTTCGCGACAGCGCGCTGGGGCAAATCTTGCCGGCCTTGCCCGCCGGGCAGGAGCAGGTCCCCTCGCTCGAGGCAATCGACACCTTCGCCGGCTCGATCAAGCCGATCACTCCGGTCGGCACCAAGCCGACCATGGTCACACGGCTCCAGGAGGTCGACCGTCGCGGGGGCAAGGTGCTCTCCATCGTGGGAGACCTGCCGCTCGTGGTCCGGGGCGCCGCGGGGTTTGGTCGGGTGACGCTTATCGGCCTGGACGTCGACCAGCAGCTTTTCTCGAACTGGCCGGACCGGGGCCTCTTCTGGGCCCGGGCCATCGACCTGCGGCGCGATCGCACCGACGACAACGGCACCGGGGCGGTCATGGGGGGAACGGGCCGATTCTACCGTTCGGGCGTCTCCGATCTGTCCAGCCAGCTCCGGATCGGCCTGGAGCAGTTCCCCGGAGTTAAGCTGATCCCCTTCGGCTGGGTCGCCTTCTTCATCTTCCTTTATATACTGTTGATCGGCCCGGTGGACTACTTCTTCCTGAGGAAGGTGATCAAGCGGATGGAGCTCACCTGGATCACCTTCCCGACGATCGTGGTCGTCGTTAGCCTGCTGGCCTACTTCGCCGCCTACAGGCTCAAAGGGAACGATCTCCTCGTCAACAAGGTCGACGTGGTCGACATCGACCAGTCAGCAGGACTGATCAGGGGCCGGACGCTCATCAGCGTCTTCAGTCCGCAAAACCGCGATTACGACATTGGCTTTGTACCAGTGCCACCGGCTCGGGCGGGCGATGTTTCCACGCTGGCTGAATCGACCAGCCCGGGTGAGTCGCCTCGACCTCCCGCCGGCACCGAGCTTCTCACCACCTGGTTCAGCGTTCCCGAACGCCAGTTCGGCGCCATGGGAGGAGCGAACCGGCGGTTCAACTTCATCGGCGGCGGCTACGCCTATCAGCCCACGGGAGCAATGGAACGGCTGGCCAACGTGCGGATTCCGATCTGGAGTACCAGGACCATCTCGGGCCGCTGGTATGGGCCGGGCGCGGCGCTCGTCACTGCCGACCTGCACCCTTTCGGCACCGACCGGTTGACCGGCATGGTCACCAATCGCCAGCAGTTCCCGCTCGAAGACGCGATTCTCGCATTCGGCAAGCAAGTTTACATGCTCGGGTCGATACCTCCCGGCGCGACCAGCAAGGTGCCGGCCGACGGCCGTTTTCTCTCGGGCTTTTTGCGAGACCGGGCCGTCAATTACCTTTCCGACCAGCCCTGGAACCGGAACCTGCAAATCAACCGGGCCGACTTGCTCCAGGCCGTGATGTTCCACGACAGCCAGTCGACCCGGGGCAACGAACCGCCCCTGGGCAACTCGGCGCTCCGCGACCTGGACCTGACCGGGCAGCTTGCCCTCGATCGGCCCATGCTCGTGGCCAGGATCAATCGCCCGGGCGCCCAACTCGTGCTCGAGAATGCCCCCAGCACGCCCAAGATCGATCAGACGACCATGATCCGGATCATCTTGCCGCTGAACAAGAACAACAAACGACTCCAAGGCGAACCGCGATGATCGAGACCCACGAACTCACCAAGATGTACGGCGAGCTTTACGCCCTGAACCGCCTGAACCTGACGCTCCACGAGGGAGATGTTTACGGTTTCATCGGTCCCAACGGGGCGGGCAAGACCACGACCATGCGGATCTTGGCCACGCTCCTCAACCCGAGCTGGGGCGAGGCCACCGTCTGCGGCCACTCGATCTATACCGGGTCGAAGGAGATTCGCCGGGTCATCGGCTACATGCCCGACTTCTTCGGCGTGTATGATGACATGAAAGTGATTGAGTATCTTGAATTTTTCGCGTCGGCGTACCGGATCAAGGGGCCGGCCCGGCGGAAGATCTGCGAAGAGGTTCTGGAGCTGGTCGACCTGACGTACAAGCGCGACGCGCTGGTGACGAGCCTCTCCCGCGGCATGACCCAGCGGCTGGGGCTGGCGCGGACGCTCTTGCACGATCCGCAGGTTTTGCTGCTGGACGAGCCGGCCTCGGGCCTCGACCCCCGCGCCCGGATCGAGATGCGCGCTTTGCTCAAGGAACTGCGGAGCATGGGCAAGACCATCCTCGTCTCCAGCCACATCCTTCCCGAGTT
The DNA here is from genome assembly GCA_049966735.1 of Isosphaeraceae bacterium. GTDB lineage: Bacteria > Planctomycetota > Planctomycetia > Isosphaerales > Isosphaeraceae > Aquisphaera. The sequence goes on along the minus strand of JBMFUH010000279.1, from coordinate 4,450 downwards.
GGCCGACATCTGCAACAAGATCGGCATCATCGAGCAGGGAAAACTGCTGGTCAACGGCGAGGTGACGGAAGTGATGAAGCAGGTGCGCACCGACATCGTGCTCAACATCACCGTCTCCGAGAGAATGATCGACGCGGCCTGCTTGCTCGAAGGCCAGCCGGAGGTAGAGACCGTCGAGGACAAGAACGGCGTCCTGGTGGTCAAGCTGAACTCGGGCGTCAACCAGTACGGGTTTCTCGCCAACCGGCTGGTGAATCAGGGATTCGAGCTGACCCTCTTCAAGGAAGACGAGATCAACCTCGAGACCGCCTTCATGCATCTGACCAAGGGGATCACGAGCTGAGCAGCGGTTGCGGAGCGAGTAGCAAGGAAGAGCGGTGCATGAATCACGTCCAGACGGCCAAGCACGACCTGTATCGTGAGGCCGTGCGCGCCACCTGGCTGGGGCTGATCGTCAATCTCGCGCTCGGCCTGGCCAAGCTGTTGGGCGGCTGGGCGGGCCAGTCGTACGCGCTCATCAGCGATGCCGTGAACTCCCTCGGCGACGTCTTCACCTCGGTGGCCGTGCTCCTGGCGTTCCGGGTGGCCCAGAAGCCGGCCGACGCCGAACATCCTTATGGCCACACCCGGGCCGAGGCGATCGCCGGCTCGAACGTCGCGGTTCTGGTCATCGTCTCTGCAATGCTCGTGGGCTGGGGGGCGATCACCGGCGGCGCCGGACATACGCACGGGATGCCACCTTACTGGACGCTGGCCATTGCCGGTGTGAATGTGATCATCAAGGTAGCTCTTTATCAGTACAAGATCCGGCTGGGCCGCCGCGCCGGCTCCAGCGCGCTCATCGCCAACGCCTGGGACCATCGCGCCGACGCCCTGAGCGCGCTGGCGGTTTTCGTGGGACTCTTGCTCGTGCGGCTGGGCGGTCCCCGGTTCCTGGCGGTCGACGAGATCGCGGCGCTTTTCGTCGTGGCCGTGATCATCACCTCGGCCGTTCGGCTGCTTTGGTCCAGCGCCCAGGAGCTGATGGACGCCCAGGCCGGCAGCGACTTCGTCGACGAGATCCGCCGCGCGGCCGCCGAGGTCGCCGAGGTCAAGCGGATCGACAAGCTCTGGGTGCGCAAGTCGGGCCTGGAATACCTGGTTGACATCCATATCCAGGTCCCCGCAGACTACACGGTGTGGGAGGGGCATCGCATCAGCCACCTCGTGAAGGACCAGCTTCTCGACCGGTTCACGAACCTCCGCGACGTCCTGGTGCACCTTGAGCCGTTTCCCCACGACCACGAGCAGAACGGACAGAATTCGGAAGAGCGGCTGCCGCATCCAGGCGCGACCAAGGAGTGACGAAAGCAACGACCGCACCGGAACCATCAACCATGGATCCCAAGCCCCGGCCAAATCACCGCCTTTACCTTCAGGTTCTCCGGTCGATGACCGTCGAGCAGCGACTCCTCAAGACCTTCGAACTCTCCGCGCTGGGGAAGGAACTGCTCCGCAAAAGCCTGCGCAAGCGCTTTCCCGAAGCCTCAGAGGAAGAACTCCACCGGATATTCCTGGATCAACTTGAGAAATGGCACAACAGGAATTATTGAAGCACGTGATTCATGTGTTGGATGATCTTGGCATCCGTTACATGGTGACGGGATCGCTGGCCTCCAGCATTCAGGGCGCGCCTCGCCTGACCCATGACATCGACCTGGTCGTCGAACTCCCGTCGGTGGATTCCGCGCGGCTCTTTCAAGCCTTTGATCCAGCTTTGTACTACTTGTCCAGGCGCGCGATCGATGAAGCCGTGAGCCAAGGTCGAATGTTCAATTTGCTCGAGTACGCCAGTGGAGACAAAGTGGACTTTTGGATCCTGACCGACGAGCCGTTCGACCAGACTCGTTTCGGTCGGAGGCACACAGAGGAGGCGTTCGGTTTGCGGATCAACGTCTCCAGCCCCGAGGACACGATCCTTGCCAAGTTGCGATGGGCTCTTGCGTCGGGCGGAAGTGAGAGGCAGTTCGGAGACGCCAAGAGCGTTTACGAAGTCCAGGGCGCCTTGCTGGATCTTGACTACCTCCGCGTCTGGGCGCGGAGACTCGGCGTCGAAGAACTCTGGAACCGACTTCAGGCTGAGGCGGAGCCGCTGTAAGCCGCCCAAGATCGGGCTGGGCGAAACCATGGGACATCGCGATTCACTCTTTCAGGACCACTCATGAAACCACTGAAGATACTCCTCATCGGTCTCGACGGCGCCACTCCCGAGCTGCTGCTTGAGGACGAGCGGCTGGTGAATCTCCGCCGGCTGATGGAAGTCGGCTCGTATGGGCGGCTGAAAAGCGTGGTCCCGCCTGCCGGCCCAGCGTCCTGGATCTGCCTGGCGACCGGTTTTGATCCGGGAGCGCTGGGAGTTCACGGCCCCAGGAACCGGGCCGATCATCGCTCGATCGAAGGTCTCGCCATCTGGGATCAGGTGACGCGTCAAGGAGGCAAGGCCGTGCTCATCGGCGTTCCTCCGGCCGAGCGCCTTCCGCTCTTACGCGCGTTCTCTCGGGCAGAAGCAAAAATAGATTTTGATATGGATGACACAGACCGGATGCGCCTCCGCGACGAGGTCGTCGACTCGACGCGGAGGCACTTCGCCGAGGTCCGGCACTTGCTCAAGCGGGAGGACTGGAGCTATTTCCAGCTCGTCGAGGCCGGTCTGGACCGGCTGCAACGCGCATTCTGGAGCGATCGCGATCCGACACACGTTCCGCACGATCATGCAAGCTTTAGTCAACATGTGATTACTGAATATTACCGTCTGCTCGACGACGAAATCGGCAAGCTGCTCGAGCTGCTCGACGACGAGACCATGGTCCTGGTCGTCTCGACGCATGGCGCGCAGCGGTGCGACGGCGGGTTCTGCATCAACGATTGGCTCGTTCACGAGGGGCTGCTCGTGCTCCGTCACGCTCCCAGCGAGGTCACGCCGCTCGATCGTCTCGACATCGACTGGAGCAAGACGCGCGTCTGGAGCGATGGAGGCGACTGCGCATCCCTCTTTTTCAACATGCGGGGCCGGGCGGCCGCGGGAATCGTCGACCCGTCGGAATGCGGGGCTCTCCGCGCCGATGTCAAGGCTCGTCTGGAAGCGATCACGGGCCCGCAGGGCAGGTCGCTGGGAACCCTCGTCTTGGAGCCGGAGCAGATCTACCGCCGCGTGGGGAATTTCGATCCGGACCTGATCGTCCAGTTCGGCGGAATGTCGCGGCGGGCGATCGACTCGGTGGGCCATCAAACCCTCCACCTGGAACCAGGGGAGATGGAAGACGGAGGCTGCAGCGCCGCCCCGCAAGGCGCTTTTGTGCTGGCTGTCCCCGGTCTTCCCGGAGTGGGACCGGTCGAGGATGCCTCCGTCCTGGACATCGCTCCCACTCTGCTGGAACTCCGCGGCCTCGAGCGTTCGCCCGATTTGCCGGGTCGCTCGCTGCTCGGCTCCCTGCTCGCGGCCCCATCGTCCGAGTCCCCTGCGCTGGACGCCGACGAGCAACTCCTGCGGGATCGACTCAGCGGCCTGGGTTATCTTGGCTGATCGGCTCCGTTCCGGAGCGTTCGCCCGGGGTTGTTGCGAGCGGCCATGGCGCCGGCTAGAGTGAATGCGCTGTGGACGTGGCAGTCATCCTTCCCAGGGCTCCGTTTGCCAGAGAGAGTTTCCATGCGATCTCCCTTTCGATTCGTCCATTTGGCCGGGTGTTCCCTCTGGTTGATCGTCCTTTCCGGGGCGCAGGCCGTGGGACAGCAAGCAAACACACCGGCCTTCCCCCGGCTGGCCGAGATCGAGGCACGATTCCAGCAGGCCGCCGAGAATCTCGACCGCGGCAAGCTCCACGCGCTGGCTGCTCTGGCGACGAGAACCAAGGGAGCGGAATCGGAGGCGGCGTTTCGCGCGGCGTTTGACCTGGCTGTCGCCCGCAACCTCTACGCCGAGGCCGAGCCCGCCGCGCGGGCCTATCTGAGCAGAGAGACGGCGGGAGATCCTCAGTCCCAGGCATTGGCGGCATCCATCGTGCTGGTCAACCGCGCCTCTCGAGGCGAGTACGAGCAATCGCTGGCCGACCTCGAGACGTTCCTCAAAGCGCGAGCAGCCGAGCAGCTTCCCGAAGACAAACGGCTGCCGCCGGGCCTGGTCTTCGCCGTCGCCGAAGCCTATCTTCAGCGTCTCTTCCAGGGGGCGCGGTACGACATCGCCAGGAAAGTCTGCGAGCTGGCCGTCGCCGAGCATCCTGATCCCGGCGTGAGGGCCTACTTCGAGCGGCGCAAGGCCCGGATCGAGATGATCGGCAAGCCCGCGCCGCCGATCGAGGGAACCGACGTGGACGGCAAGACCGTTCGCCTGGCGGACTTCAAAGGCAAAGTCGTGCTCGTCGATTTCTGGGCCACCTGGTGCCCTCCTTGCGTGTCGGCGTTTCCACTCATCTAT
>JBMFUH010000278.1:0-7895 GCA_049966735.1 Isosphaeraceae bacterium | reverse complement strand
CCGCGAGCTACGGACGGCTTCCGGATCAGCCGGGATGCTCAAAGGCGCCGCATAATCCATGGTCGAGGAAACCCGTGGCCGGATTGCCGTCGAGTCATCAGACCCGACTCCCGGCGGGCTGAGCGCGGAGCCCGAACCCGGACCGGCTGCGGGGGGCGGGGAGGCGGCGGCGTGGCGTGCCCTGGCCCGCTCGATCAGATTTTGAATCAAGAGCCCCAGCAAGGCGAGCACGAGACCGCTCACGGCCGATTGCACGACGAGCACAAGCACGCTGGGATGTGCGAAAACCGCTGCCAACAGCCCGAGGACCGCGAGACCAGCCCAGACCAGCCTGAGCCGCGTTCGGAAGAACATCAGGTAGAAGCCGAGTAGCAGCACGCTGCCGGAGCAGATGGCGACCACCAGAGCACGCGAGACCACCCAGGGCCGCATGAGCACCGGCCGTCCCGATCGTCCGAAAAGATAGCTGTGTGAATCGTCCTGATCCTGTACCTCCACATCCTCGGGGCTGGCCTGGGACGAGCCAGGACCGGAGACCCAGGCCAGAAGCCTGGCAAACGTGCTCCAGGGTCGCCGCTTCCAGACGTAAAAGTCCCAGTACCACTGGTTCTCGTCGGCCCAGCCGTCGGGCACGCCGAGAATCGCCCGGCTCCAGGGCACGTGCACCTCCCAGAGCGACTGGAGGACCACGGCCCCCTCGGGCAGCTCGGGCGGGGGCAAGATCCGTCCCGACTGTTCCCCTTTCACCTGATACTCGATCTCCACCAGCAAGGGCTTGGACTGAGATTCCGCGGGCAAATTCAGCAGGAAACCAGTCCCAACGGGATCGCGGTCCACCTGCTCGGTGACCCGCCCATCGAGCCGTGATCGGATCCACTGCGCTCCCTCCGGCAGCGTGATGGAGAGCTGGGGCGGATGAGTCTCGATCCAGTACCAGGCGTGGGTCCTTGTTTCATTCTCCGGCCCGAGATCCGTGCGGAGTAGCGCGCGGGGCGCCACCAGAGGAGGCAGCGCGACACGCTCGAGCAATTGAACCTCAAGAGGAAAGCCGGCGTTCGCGGCCTCGGGCTGGACGAGCCGATAAACCCGCGCGGCCCCGGTTTGCCTGCTGGGTGACTCATCTGTTTGCACCCAGGCCGAGCCACTCGAACTCACCTTGATTCCCGGGGACGTCGCCAGCTCGACCGCGGTGGACCGGCACGAGCCCTCCTCGAGCTGAACCCAGGAAATGGTGCTCCGCGATTTGCCACCCTCGCGCAATGCGGCCAGCGGCAACGGAAAGACGAACGTGAGGAGAGACTGGTCGGTGATGGGTGGTTCGAAGGACAGTCGATAACGCCGAATCCGCCCCTCGCGGTCCTGACTTTCCAGCTCAGAACGGCGAATGGTCTCTTTGCCCTGAACTTGCCAGAGATCGGGCCGCGCGAGGGGAACGCGGACGACGAGCGAACGGATCGACCCGTGCCGGACCTGAAGGGAGGTCTCCTGACGCACCTCGATCTGCCGGGCGGAAACCTGGGCTGTGATCCTCGTGTCGTGTGTGACCACGCGCGCGTGACGGGTCAAACGTCCACGCAGGTGGACCGGGTTCTGATGGCTCTTGAGCACAAGCAGCGGAAATCGCTCCGTCTCGGCAGGGGTCGCGGAGGCGGATCGCGCGGAGGGCGGCTGCACGCGGAATCCCGACGCGCCGGGACCGCCAGGCTGATCTGGCTCGTCGATGAGCTCGAAGCTCACGGTGGGATCGGCAAACACGGAAACCGTGCTCGACGCGGCCACTCCTCCCGGCACCGAGAACAGCCCGAGTGTCAGTTCCCCCTTCGAGCCAATTCGCTCCTGACCGCGCAGTCTCAGCGTGAAGGTCCGTTGGTCCCGTCCCACCTCCGTGAGATGGAGCCGGTGAATCCGCCCGGGGCCCGACGGCGAAGCTCCCTTCGCAGTCTGGTCCGGCCCCGACACCGCCGTTGACGAGTCCACCAGATCGGGAGGGCCGATCGCCAGCAACTGCATGCCGGGGGGAACCGCCACGTCGAGATCAAAAAGTCGGCCACGAACCTGGTGCACCACGATGCTGGCGGCGACTCTTGCCAACTCGTCGTCGAGGTCGAGCCGGGTCGACGTCTCCGTCTGGAAGAGCGGCGGAGAACTTTCAATTCCCAGGCCCAGCTTGAACGGTTGATCAAGAAACAAGAATGCGTGGCTAATTCCGGGCTGGGTGCGCAGACCGCTCGGCAAGTTCAGCGGGTCGATCCGGCGCAGGCCTTGCGTCGTGCTCACGTTGACCCAGAGATTGTCCGCCTTATGAATGCCGACCGCGCCGGTTTGCTCGGCGGCATTCAGGAGAGGATAACCGGAAAACGTGGAGAACTTCGTGCTGCCAGGAGGGAACGTGCGCCGCGTCTCCATGAACAGGTGGCGCGTTTCCCCGGGCCGGAGAGGCTCTCCCAGGGGGATCCTTAGGACGTTGCGCTCGATGTTCGCGGAAATATACTGGTCCTCGAGCTTGACTCTGGGCACGACGTCCGTCTGATCGAGCAAGAACTCGAACCGCCGCGCCGCGCCCCGGACGCACCGGATCACCCACGACGACTGCGTGGTGATCGACTCGGCATCGGCGTCGATGAACATCTCCACCGAAGCGGTGAACACCGGAGCCGTCGAGGTCTCCGAATTGGCCTCGTCGGTCCAGTCCAGCGTCAGCCGTGACCGAGGTGAGACATCGGCCGTCAGCCGAGTTCCCTTGCCGCCGGACAGCACGGTCGTGCCGACGGACTCGCCCGTTCCCAGGTCGACGTCGCGAATCGCTCGAGGAGCTTCCAGTTCCAGCGACGTGGACGCGGCCAGTGGAATCGCCAGTTCCAGATGCTTGCGATCGGGGCTGATCCTCACCGGCCGCCGGAGCGCAAGTAGAAGGCGATGCGTTCCGGGGCCCTCCAGGCGAACGTCCCAGTGGTCCGCTCCCGTGCTGCGCAGTTCGAGTTCCCGCTCTCCCTCGCGCGCCGACGTCACGATCGGATTCTCGATTTCCAGGGGAACCCAGCTCGTTCCCTGCGTCACGAGACCCAGCTCCATCTCGATCGTGAGATCGGCCAGATTGTCATCCAGCCGCCCACGGATCTTCACCGAGTTCACGAAGTACGGCTTTGGCGCGTTCGTGGCCGGAACAACCGACGCACCACCACCGGCCGAGCCTCGTCCCGCCGGCCGCACGAAGATCCAGTCTGGCTCGTTGAGCTTCTTGAGAAACGCGCTGAAATCCGCCGGACCGTTCAGGATGATAAACTCGTCGGGCAGACAATCGCCAACCGTCATCGCTGCCGGCCGGCCACCCTCCGCTGGCGAGGGCGCGGTCTGGGCGACAGATCGTGTCGCCATCCCCTGAAGCAGTAAGACGGCCCCCAGTCCCGCTAGGAGCCTGGCGATGCGATTCAAGGTGCCAAACCTTACCCCAAGCCCCAGCGCGATACCACCGAATCTAGACGACGCCGTCATTCCGGGATCTTCGCCTGCTTCCTGAGGTGAACCTAGGAAAGATGGGTGAAATAGCCTGTTGGAACTCTTGCTATCATATCACGGACACGGCAGACTTTCCAATCGCACCGCGCGAACATTGAGGTGGGGCCGAGTCTTCATCGCAGCATTTGACCCCACTCAGCCGGTAACGGAGGGAAGATCCCCGTCCTCGCGAATTGTCAGCGTTCGGTTTTTCGCTTTGGAGCGTCCTTGGTGGCAGCCTTGCCCGCCGGCTTGGTGGCAGCTTTGCCCGCCGGCTTGGTGGCAGCCTTGGGCGGTTCCTTCGTCACTGCCTCCCAGGCACGCAGGCTCTTGTCATCCGGCTTTTCCGGATCGTAACCCAGGTCGCCGCGGCCCGTGATCGACTTGAGGTTGTCGATCGCCAGCTCGCGGACGACCAGCGATTGATCGCGCGCGGAGAGAAGACTGTAGAGGCGCTTGAGAGTTTCCTTCTTCGCGGCCTCATCGGGAGTGTAGCCAATCAGCAGTTTCTCGATGAGCTGACCCAGTTCCACTCCAAACTCCTCGTCAAGCTGCTCGCGCACTATCCTGCGTGCCTGTGGACCCTGGGACAGGACCCAGCGCAGCGCGGCGGTGGTGCTCTGACGGGCGATCGGGTCTCCCGCGCGGTAGAGGATGGGGGTCAGCAACGAGAGGTCTTGCATGGCTTTGACCCCGAAGATCGCCAGTTTCTTGGTCACGGGCGACTCGCTGTCGGTCGCGGCGACCATGTCGGCCAGGATGGGCCGGTCGGGAGAAAACTGCTGGAGGAACTGCTCGCCTAGCTTCCGGTCTTTTTCCGATCGGGCGGTTGCGGTCACCCAGTCGGGCAGGGCCTTGGCCTGGCTGGTCAGCAGCCGACCCGCGGCGTCGGCCAGAACCGTGCCGGGGCCGGAGAGCGTCTTGGTTTCCTTGTCCAGGGTCAGCTTCAGTTCGCCATCGGTGGCGTGGATTGCCAGGGCGGGGGGCAGGTTCGGAATCTGGCCATAAACCCACTTTCCGGTCCGTTCCAGTCCCAACGTGACCTGAGAGGGACGGTCGATGGAGACCGTGCGGCCGGAGAACTCGACCTTGAAAATCCCCAAGGGAGCCGAGGCGTCGACCTGGGCGCGGCCGTCGGCCAGCTCGATTGCGGGAGGATCGCTCGCGCTTTTGCTCACCACCCGCAGATGAGTTTCCCCGAGCAACGTGATGGGCATCTTGGCCACGACGATGCGGGCCTGGAACGGGGAGAGACAGGCGAGGCGGTCATCCGCCTCCAGCGAGGTGCCGTCGCTGAGGCGCATCCACTCCCGTTTCTCAGTGCTGAACCGCAGGAGGATGCCCTCGACCTTGTCCACCACCCCCACGGCACCGGAAGGAGTGGCCCGCACCGGTTCCGGCTTTGGCGCTGGTGCTGGCGGCGGTGGAGCTGTCGCGGTCGTCTCTGCTTTGGCGATGCCCGCTATCGGCTCCTTGGGAAGCGCCGACGACTCCGCCACGGACGCGACCGGAGGTTCCGCGGGCTTTGCCAGTTCCTTCTGGACGGGTTCAGTCGTCGCTTTGGCCTGGTCGGGAGCAACGGCAGCCTCGGGCACGGGCTGGGCGAGCGCACCACTCCGGATTTCCTCCGGAGGCGGACGCAGGCTCTCATACGCGGACCAGCAGAGAATGGCGATCAGGGCCAGGCAGCCGGCCAGCGGTCCAAATCGCTCGAGCCAGTGCCGCTCGGGCGGTTCGGGACCGACCCAGGGCTGAATCGGCTTGGTCACCGGCTCGGGCGGAGGGGGCTTGTACCCATCCGTTCGCGGCGGCAGCGTGGACTCGCGCCCCCTGACCAGGTGATACATCCGGACCTTGGCTTCGGTGGGAACGTGCACCTTCTGCCCCAGCAAACTGAGAATCTGATGCACGCTGGCAACCTCGGCCAGGTTGACGTCGGAAGTGAGGCATTTTTTCTCGTATTCGGCGACCGCATCCGGCTCCAGCGCGTTGTCCACATAGCTGGCCACGATGTTCGGGTCGGTGGCCTCCGGGCCCGTGCTTCTGGGAACGGTATGCCGTCGCTGCCGGCTCACGCGGTGAATTCGCTCGATGAGCTCGCGGGCGTAGGGCGATTCCGAGACCTGTTTGCCGATCTCCCTGACCTGCGAGGGCGGGAGGGTATCATCAAGCCATGCCAGCAAGGTTCTGAGAGTCAGACGCATTCCTGAGACTCCGGGAAGAGATTGCGGCTTGGCAGCATGCCGCCATGTGTCGACCGCTTGCTGGCCGCTCTTCTATATTTGTGCCTTCCCGGACCAGATTCCGTGCGAAATTTTCCCGAGGGGCGATCGCCACCGCGTCACCGGGGCATTCTTTCAGGATCGCCTGTCAGAGACGCTGCGTTTTGGCGTGATCCCCGCGCTCTTCGGCCACCTTGGCCAGGTTGCGCTGCGTCAGGCGGCCGTGGATACCGAAGGTTGTCTCCTCGTCCCGGACAATCATCGTGAGCGAGACCTTGGTGTTGCGCATTTGAGGATTCTTGAGCCACTGATGAACCAGTCGAGTGGCGGAGGCTGCGGATCGTTTCGGCTTCGGCTTACGTCCGTGTCAGGGTTTCCCCGTTCGTGGCTCAATATCCGCTGGCCATGCGAACCGCGTCACCTCCGCCCTCTTCAAAGGCTTTGACCCGGTTTCCGCGGCTTGACAATGCGCGTCTTCTCGCGGTTAACAGTGAGCTGGAACTGCCCTTCCAAGAGCCTCTCGATCCAGTTGACCAAGCGTGGGGATTGATAGCGCGCCAGAACCACGAAGTCATCGGCGTAGCGCACGAGCTTGGCAGTAGCCCAGTTACCGGGACCGTCCGAGCTGGAGAACTTCTTCTCAAACCAATGCAAATCAATGAGGGTCAGAATTGCCCTGATCTCTTGGGAGCGCGGATGACACCGACGCAAGCGACGGGCGAGAGAGCCGATCTGCCTGTCACCTTTTCTCCTTGTCACCTTTTCTCCTTTCCGTGCCCTCCGTGCTGTCCGTGGTTCAATCTCTCACCGACCGAGAACAGCGGCAATCGCGCGGGTGATGGGCCGGTTATTACCCCGGCAATGAAGATGCGCGGGGCGGTACGTCCCCTTGCGGAGGACGCTGGAACTCGGGACCGTCGACGTGGATTTGATCGAAGAAGCCGGGAGGCCAGGCTTCAAGTTCGACAGGCTCCAGAATGAAAGGCGGAGAAAGGAACGCGCCATGAGCGCCAAGGCAAAATTCCATCAGATAAGGACGAGGACTTTAACCGCCATGAGCTCGTGAAGCTTCTTTTGGCTCATGGAAGCAGGACATGGGAGGCTTCCCTATCTTGTATCTTGAATCCGGAAGCCCGCCTGGCTCAGCTCTGGACGATCATCGAGAACGCCGGACTGCTTGCATCGGACGCGGGGGCCATCCATTATTTCGGCGTTTGCCTGCAACTGTAGGTGGCCCTTTTGGCTTTGCTTCATGCTTTGTTGATGTCCGACACGAGTAAAGTTTCCCTCCTGGCGTCGTTGGTCAAGGGGAAATTGACTTCGGGGTCGCGTACAATCAGGGGCGAGCCACGCTGAAACCAAGGAGATCAGCCATGAACGTCGTCACGGCAAACCCGCCGCTGTCGTTCCACGAGCGGCCTATCGGGCGGCTTACCGTCGAGAAGTACGAGGCAATGGTCGCTTCCGGGAACATCACCGAAGACGACCGGCTCGAACTCATTGAAGGAGCTTTGTTGGAGAAGATGGGCAAACGAGAGAGGCACGCCACCGGGTCAGCGAAGACGGGACTGGCAATCGCCCGCGTCCTGCCCTCGGGCTGGCACGTCCGGCATGACAACCCGGTGCGGATTCCCAACCGGGACAGCGAGCCCGAGCCTGATATCTCGGTGGCTCGCGGCGTTCCCGACGATTACATCGAGCACCATCCTGGCCCCGAAGATCTGGCCTTGGTCGTGGAAGTGTCTCTGTGGACACTTCAGGCGGATCGGGCCCTGGCTGAGACCTACATCGGGGGTGGCGTTCCGGTCTACTGGCTGCTCAATCTCCGTGATCGTCAACTCGAAGTGTACACTCCGGCAAACAGCGAGCCCGCCATTCTCGCGGCCAACGAATTCGTTGATCTGGTGATTGCCAGCGTCTCCGCGGGCCGAATCACCGTGGCGGACCTCTTGCCAAAGGCGACGGAGGAGTGAGATCCACTCACGAGTCGTGACCGATCTTCGGGGCAAAGCCGAAGTGATCGGCGGGGGCGCGTTGGGGCCAGCCACATTTTCGGCGAGCCGGCGTGGGTGCTCCTTTTCTTAGCTCAACACAGCCTCCAGGCCCCGTCCATTCCTCATTTTGCTATCCCATGTTTGGTGTCCCTTGACGTAAGTCCTTGGCAGGCAAGGGGCGATT